>CALLKF010000086.1 GCA_938008535.1 uncultured Saprospirales bacterium
AAATCTTTATGGATAAAATTTTTGATGTTAGATTTATATCCAGAAAATCAGGAAGGAGATAAAAGTATCAATGAGTTTTTAATTGAGAATATTAATAATACAGAAATAGAAGAAGAATTTAAAATCAATCTAATTAAAATCATCAAGACCTAACTATCATACCGATTCATATCCAACAAAACCCTTTTCATTCATTCTAATTTTATTATTTGGCTAATTTGGAAGCAGATATTATGCGTCTGTCACAAGTATTTATTTATCAAAAATTGCTTGCGATGCATAAAAATCTAGTTGCGATGTATCTTTTTTCTATTAAATGCTATAAAAATTAGTTTGCGATGCAAAAATCTTAGGGAAAAATGAACCGCAAACAAAGCAAAATGAACCGCATACGAAGCAAGTTGCATCGCATACAAAGCAAGTTGCATCGCATACGAAGCAAGATGCATCGCATACAAAGCAAGATGCATCGCAAACAAAGCAAGATGCATCGCATACAAAGCAACCTGAACCGCATACAAAGCAAGTTGCATCGCATACGAAGCAAGTTTCATCGCATACAAAGCAAGTTGTACCGCAACTTAAAATTTGCATGTTTGAAGTCAATTTATGTATGTTTTAAGCAAAAAATGGAGTTGCGTAACCGTTTTGGTGGCATCTTTTTCCATTTTTTAAGTAAATTGGAGTATAAAATCTAAACTATGAATTTTCAACTAATTGCAAAAATCATTGTGCAATATATTTAATACTCGCAATTCGATAAAGGCAAACATACTTTATCGGTTGATATCAGTAATTTCTCTAAAGGAATTTATTTTGCAGTATGGAAATCCAACGAAATTTTTGTACAAGATAAATTTGTGGTGCAATAAAAATATTTATTGTTTTTTTAAAATAAAACTTCCTTAACTAATTAATATCTTAGTATAGTAAACAACAAAAATTTTAATAAAAGCATCCAAATGAAAAAAAATCTACTTTTTTCTTTTCTCTGTTTTCTTTCTATTTCACTATTTGCACAGTTGGATAAAGTTGCACCATTAAGCAGTGTGGTACATAATGCTGCTTTGTTAGAAAATACCAATCTAATAGTAAGCACAAAAGATTTTATGAATACATTTTTTCCTGCTAAAAGAGATAGCTTTCCTACTTCGGTTCAGATAGTGAGTGCAACAATGCCATTTCCTCCAAAGTGGTATCAGCTAGGAACCAATTCTATAAATGGTGGCAAAAGTTATATTGATTTCTATCTAGACACTGAGATACAGGAAAAAACAGGAAATTTAAGTTTTGGTTATACCAAATATACTGGCATTGCACCTTATAATGTTACGGTAGGTTTTATTTCATTAGACACACTTACTTTTTTGCCAACAACTACAGTTGCAGAAGGAAGTGTTGTTTTAGATAGTCTTTTTCAAGCGGTAGATATTCATGATTATAAAGAAGACGAACACGGTAATAAAATGTTTTTTACAGTAGTGAAAACACGCATCGATGCACGATGTTTAAGTGGAAATCCTGCTGATAGTTTAATGCCAGCAGTAGTACAATATATTGTAATATTAGATTCATTAAATCAATTGAAGTTTTTATGGAATCCTTTGAAATATTTTTCACCATGTGAAATGAGATATGAATGGAGAGATCAAAGTACTACATATGCTGGCGCATTGAACTGGAGTCATGCAAATTCATTAAACTGGGCAAATGACGGTAATATTTTATATAGCTTTAGACATATTGGAGTTGGAAAAATTAATGCAACATCAGGCGAATTTATGTTTAAATTAGGCGGAAAAGACAAGCATCATTCTATTGAATTATCAGACTCTATTGACTATAGTTTACAACATGATTTTTATCAAAGACCTGATGGAAAATACTCGCTCTTTTCTAATGGCGATGATTCTATTTATAAATACATGGAAGGCATGATTTATGATATTGATGAAGTAAATCAAACTGCAGAATTGTATGATAGATATAGGCCACATCCTGATTGTATAAGCAAAGCATTAGGTGGATTGGATACTTATAACAATATGTATTTTTTTAACAGAGGTATGAATTTTTGTTCTGGAAATCAAATGGTAGATATTGTGAAAGTAGCTGATAAATTGCCTGTTGCAGAAATCTTTGGACCTCTTGCAAATTTCTCTTATCGTGCGCATCCTACAACATGGAATATTTCAAAAAGACCAAAGGTGACAAGTATTAGTGGACAATTGGTGAGTGATAGCACCGAAAATTTGTATGATTTTACTTGGTATAAAATCAATAATTTAAGCGCTGAAAAAGTTGGAACTGGACTCTCTTTCAGTCCATCAACAAATGGAAAATATGTAGTAGAAGCAAAGATTGGAAGTGGTTATTTTATTTCATATTTAGTATCTGACCCAATAAACTTTATTCTTACAGATGTAAGAAATACTGTTGCCAATAAAATCGATTTGTTTTATAATACATCTAATAACATAGCGAATATTGACATCAAAGAAACAACAGGTTTATTGCGTATTTATAATTTAAACGGACAAATAATGAATGAAACAAAACTGAATAATAATCACAACGAAATTTATTTCAGTCCAAATTCAGGCATTTATCTTTTTGAAATTACTACAGATAAAAATCATAGCACGACTAAAGTTTTTGTAAAATAATTAAGCGCAATTTTATTAGACACCAAATTGTCTTAAATGATGATCCAAGTGTTTATACATCATGTTGTTCCATTCTGTAGTATTCAATACACCAAATGAATTTGATTCTTTATTTACAAAAA
>CALLKF010000087.1 GCA_938008535.1 uncultured Saprospirales bacterium
AGGCGAAGACACTCTTTCCCTACACGACGCTCTTCCGATCTTGTTTGATCTGATCTTGCTGATTTTCAAAAGTTGCTAATTGCTTTTCTCGGCGCTCTTCTTTTAAAATACAATATTTAGAATAGTTGGCTTTGTATTCATACATTTTACCTAACTCTAATTCGATTGTTTTGTTACAAACATTATCCAAGAAAGTTTTATCATGCGAAACCAAAATAATAGCTCCTTCGTATTTCTGGAAGAATTCTTCCAGCCAAATAATGGATTCAATATCTAAGTGATTTGTTGGCTCATCGAGCATTAATAAATCAGGATTTTGTAATAATAATTTAGAAAGTTCTAAACGCATTGCCCAACCACCAGAAAACGTAGAAGGTGCTTTTTCAAAATCTTCGCGCTGATAACCTAAACCTAATAAAACGAGTTCAGTTTTTTTGTCTTTATCATCAATATCTAAATGAACTAATCTGTCATTGATATCACAAAATAATTGTGATAAATTCATATAGTCATCTGTTTCGTAATCAGTACGTGTTTCCAATTGATGTTGAATCTTATCAAGTTCTTCTTGTAAAATATTGATTTCTTTAAATGCAGTTTGCGCTTCTAACCAAACTGTTGGTTCGTTTTGGTCGCGAATTTCTTGTTTCAAAAAACCAATTGTGTAACCACCAGGTTTAGAAATATTGCCTTCTTGTGCAGAAATTTCACCATTGATGGCTTTTAATAAGGTAGATTTTCCGACACCATTTCTACCAACTAATCCAATTCTATCTCTTGGTTGAATTGTAAAAGTAACATTGTCGAACAAAATACGACTGCCGAATATGATAGATAAGTTAGTTGCTTGTAACATGGCGCAAAAATACTTTTTTAATGGCTATTTTTTAGTAGTAAAATTTACAAGCTGTATTAATATAGTATTAATAACTAATTGATTGAATGATAGTAAGGATAAATACTTCAGCTTTTAAAAATAGGTTTTAACTTTAAATACAAATTAAAAAGAACTGCTCATATTTTGTATGAGCAGTTCTTAAAAAGGGTAGTTATGTTTCTCTCTTCTAGAGACTGACGGGATTTTTCTTCATTTTAACTATGTTTCTTCGGCTTATATTTTTTCAAAATTCAGGAAGCTTGTTACGCCATGTCCGCCACTTATATCCTGCAATCTTATTTTTGTAGTAGTTTGTTCAATAATTTGCCAGTCTTCATTTAATTCATCGAAAGGAATTACAGCTCCAAAGTTTAGGATAAATTTAACGCCACTGTCGTCATCATTTGAAAGCGTAAAAGTGCCGTTTGTTGTTGAACTCTTGTTAACCGCAGCAATTGTGCCACTGCCAAATGTGAAGCTGTAATCTGTGTAACGAAACAGATCATCAGTGCCATTGTCCGTGTACAAAGTAATTTTCCATTTTCCTTGTTGAAGAATTTCTGTAACAGTAGGATTTGAAGGTAGTTTGTCTTTAGTGCATGATGTCAAAGTGCAGATGGCAATACATAAGATGCTGATGGAAAGGATTGTTTGTTTCATTTTAATTTAATTTATTGTGGTTTGAAATTGTTTAGTGTTTGTTTTATTCTTTTATAATTTTATAGCTGTTCCAGTTGTTTTCAGTATAGATCATCAGTATATATTCGCCAGTGCTGATAGTACTCATGTCAATTGTTAGTGTAGATGCTTTGCTTGTATTTACAGCAGTTATTTCAGTTTTTCCTAAGATGTTTATTAATCTGTATTGTTCTATATTTTTACCGTTGATTTGCAAATAATCAGCAACCGGATTTGGAAATATTTGTACGCTTGCTTTTGTATTTGTTCTAATAGCAGTTGTAATATGATTTCTGAAACCTTTTATTACCCAAACCGAATCTGTTTCCATTTTTACAGGTTTGTCGCCGCCACCACCATTTAAACGTTTTGCAGATAATTTAAAGAAATCAAAATTCAGCAACTGCCTTGAAGCGAGATTGTCCTGTATAATGTATTTGATTGTTCCAATTCGCGCAACACCATTTCCTTTAGCATCACAATTAACCTTGATGTTAACTCGACCACTCATGTTATCTATTGTTGAAATATCTGAAAACTGAGTTCCAAAAAATGCAGTTAATGATGCTGTGTCTAACTTAAAATCAATTTTATTTTTATCACAAATATCCAGGTCATATTCAATCTCCAATTCAAATTCTTTAATATCAATTGCAGGATTATCTATGTCGCCGATAAAAAGATCTACATCAACGGTGTCATTTGCATCAACCGTATCTTGTAAAGATTTTAATCTAAAAAACGTTGAATCTGCAGCGAATGTATTCTTGCATAAACCTAGAAGAATAAAGAAAAATGCGATTGTAAATATTTTTTTCATGTTACTGTGTTATTTGTTCAAATTTTTGTCAGTAGCTATTTTACTTCCTGATGACGATACAAATGTATGTACAAGTATTTTAATATTTTGATACAAATTACTAACATTGTCTATTTTAACTTTAATTACTATATTTGATAAGTAATTGTTAATCAGTATTTAAAATTATTACATGAATTCTATTAAATTGTTGTCTTTGCTTTCTACATTAGATGAAAAAGAAAAAAAACTACTCTTTTTCTTTTTAGAAGATCAAAAAATATGGATTGATTTGGTAAAATTTCTTTTAGAGAATGAATATGTTGATAGTAAACACCTCTACAAAGCCGTGTTTGTAAATGAAGAGTATAATGATAAAAAATTACGCAATACCTTATATGCTATTAACAAGCACATTGAAAAAATTATTGCCATGCGATTTATACAAGAAAATACTTCGCTCAATAATTATATTTTGATGAATCACTGTTTTCAAAGTAATCTGACGAAAGAATATAACGGCTATCTTCAAAAATTAAAACAAAAAAAAACAGGTAATAGTGATAATCTTATTTATGAATACTTGTCTCAAAAAATTCATTTGGAATATTTAGAAGAAAAGAAAAGGCAATTTATTCAGGAAGATCTGATTATAAAAGATCAGTTGCTGGATGCCTTTTATTTCAAGGAAAAGCTATGGAATTTATTCGAAATAGATGTGTACAAAAATACATACAGCTTTGATTACACGCCAAATGTTTCGGAAATTATTCAGCAAATTGATTTTTTAGGTTTTCAGTTTGCAGAAAGTTCATTGCTGTTTTTAAGGTTGCTTTTATTGATGATGAAAGACTTTGATAATGACGCGCATTTTTATGAAGCCATTAATATATTGGATGTTTCGCATGAGTCTATTTCACGAAAAGATCTTCGTCTGTATTATATAGCGTTGATAAATTATGTGATTAAGAAATTAAACAGTGGTAAAAATGAATATCGCGATGAATTATTTAGAATATATACACTGCAGATAAAACACAATGTTTTATTGAATGAAAAGCACATGCTGGAACCTTATGCGTATAAAAATATTATTACGATCGCGTTTCAGAAAAAGGAATTTATGTGGGCAAAGAAATTCATTGAAGAGTATGTGCAATATTTGCCGAACGAAGTAAAAGAAAACGCCTATCAATATAACATGGCGAACTATTACTATTTCACAAAGAATTTTCAGCAATGCCTGCGAGTGCTTCAAACTGTGCAGTTTACAGATGTGTATTATAATCTGGACGCACGATCTATAATTTTAAAAATTTATTTTGAAGAAAAAGAATGGAATTTATTGTTCGATCATTGCTTTGCATTTAAGGTCTATGTGTTAAGGCATAAAGATATTTCCGAACATCATAAAAAAGGCTATTTGAACCTCATTAAATGGACGCTCAAACTTAGCAATGCTTTGCTTTCACCTAATAAAATAAATGTAATTGCTGAAAAAATAGCATCAGAAAAAAATATCAGGGAATTAAAGTGGCTCCTGGAACAAATAAATGCAGCAGAATGACTACGCTTTACTTTCTTCCCATTCTCTTGTCTTATCAGCCAGATCCATACAGAATTTCTTTATATCTTCCTGTACAAACGGATTTCCTGTCGCACGATTATAGGTGTCACCTAAACTAAGCATTAGCTGGAAAAAGTGGGTATGCATTTCATCAACTTGCATATCTTTCGTCCAAAGATCAAAACGCATCGTGTTTTTTTCATTGCCGTCCCACATACCGATCATAATGCTTTTGCATTCGTCGCCGTCACCTTGTGGACCGTCAGTCGCCGACCATTTTATTTGTTCAGGTAAGTTTTGATCGTCTAATCTTATTTTAAATTTTATTTCTGTTTCGCGAGCCATTTTTTAAAATTGAAATGCAAAAGTAGCTGATTTTTATCAGAATAGTAGAAGCGAAGCAGTAGCTTAATCCTTACTTAAAATGGAATAGCCGTTGGATGTTAATTTTTCTCGATTTTCAGCAATAATTCGTCTCTTTTACTGCGTGCAACAGCGAGCTCCATTCCATTTGACATCACTACAAAAATGTTATTATCTTGTCTAATAATATTTTCAATTTTATCTAAATTGATAATGTTAGACTGATGTATTCGTAAAAAATTCGCATTGATTTCTAGCATGCTTTCAATTTCTTTTAGCGTTTTAGCAACCATAATTTTTTTATTTTTGGTAAGATGCAAATGCGAATAATTACTATCAGCAATGCAACAAATTAATTCATCAGTTGGAATAATATGTGCGCCATCAGAATTGGAAATTAAAAAACGCGTCCCTTTTTTTTCAGTGTTGCCTAATTGCTCTTTTAAAATTTCATATTGCACAGCTTTATAATTTTTATCAACCAATTGTTGTGCCTTTTGCAAAGCAGTATCTATCGTGTTTTTGGTTACTGGTTTTAAAATATAATCTAACGCACTGCATTCAATAGCACGCAAACCGAATTGGTTATAGGCAGTACAGAAAATAATTTCAGGTTTATGAGTATCTAATTTTTGCACCAAATCGAAGCCAGTGCCATCAGGCATTTCTATATCCAAAAAAATTAAATCTGGTTTTTTATTGTTGATTAAATCGATGCCGGATTTCACAGCATCAGCTTCACCCAAAATTGCAACATCAGGTTGGCTTTTTTGAATAAGATAACTTAAAATATCTCGGTTGGTTTTTTCATCGTCAATGATACAAACAGTCATAAATATATTTTATAAAACAGGTAAATTAATAATTATTTTAGTGCCAGTGGCTTGTTGTTGTTCGTTATATAAATCAATAACTTCAAGAGATGCTTTTTGCGAATCAGCATTTTGATTTAAAATATTAATTCTATCCTGAATAATATTGATTGCAATTGATTTATTGTTTTTTGTTCGATAACGAAGATTGTATTCTTCTGCTTTTTTTCTACCAATGCCATTGTCCGTAATTTCGCATCGAACCATATTATTTACAAAACTAAAATAGACAAGCACATAACCTTTGTAGTTGATAAATTTGAATGCGTGCCAAATTACATTTTCTAAAAATGGTTGAATCATCATAATTGGAATTTTCAAAAAATCGGTCGAAAGTCCAGGTTCAACTTTAATGTCAAAATCGAACAATTGGTTATTACGTTCTTGTTCTAATTTTAGATAAGTAGTTAATAATAAAATTTCATTGTCTAGCGAAATATCTGGTTCTGTTGAATTCTCGAGCACCATTCTGATTAATGAAGCAAAATTATGCAACATGGAAGATGCTTTTTCATTGTCATTAGTAATAATGAAATGTTGAATAGAATTCATGCAGTTAAAAATAAAATGCGGATTCATTTGCGATGACAAAGCTTGCATTTGTATTTCTACTTTTTCTTTCTCAAAAGATTGGATTAATGCAAGACGTTTTTGATCTTCTATTAAGAGATTTTGTTGTTCAATTTCAGCAACACGTTCTTTTACTTTTTCTTCTAAGATAGTATTTTCATTTTTGATGAACTCTTCGCTTTGCTGTAGTTCAAATATCAACTGATCTTTTAGTTTTTCAGATGCTAAGAATGAATCTTTAATTCTTATAATTAATGCGACTGAAAATATTATAAGCTCGAGTGCAACACCTACGTATAAGATATTTACATCCACATAAAAATCTTTAATAGGAAAATTTATTTTTTGCAAGGTAGATATTGCTGTAAAAACAGTGTAAACAATGCTTCCTGAAAAAATAATTCTCTGAAATAAATTTTTGTTTACAATATTATACGTTGCAATCAATGTAACTATACTAAAAAAGAAAATTGGAATTCTATACAAACTATATATCAATGGTTCGTTATAAAATGAAATTGAAAATAAATGACCTAAAACAATAACACCAACATAAACCAATGAAAAATATTTTAGTGCCATGGTAGAATAATATATAACTTTTTCATTCTTCGTAATTCGAAATGCCTGTTGGTAAAAAATACTGTAAAAAAATATCATCAATCCTTTAGTAGATTCATCGACAGCACTGTTACCTATGACGTTAAACATTTTTATGTTTTTTGTAAAAATGTATTGAGCCATGTATAAAATCTGACAAAAAGTAGTTAATAGATAAAAAGTATAGTACAGATAAATTTTATCTTTTAAATAATAAAATGCCAATAAATAAAATATGAACATAATAAGCACCATACCGAGTATAAACAAATACTGTAATGTAAATCCAAAATTTCTTTTGTTTGTATTCGTATTATATGTTGGAAAACTAAAAACATTTGAATAACAGTAAATACTATTTTTATTTACAAAATAATCTTTAAATGAAATTGGCTGATGAATCAAATAAGTATGCAATGTGCTTTTCGGAAGGATAGTAATTTCAAAAAATTGTTTATTAGAGTTTATATAATCAGATTTTTTTAGTACTATTTTATTTGATAAAATAGTATCAGCTTCACCAACATTATTGTATTTATTTAGAGTTGAATAAAATTTTAAATGTATAATTGTATCTGAAGAATTGACATAATTAACTACTGTAATAATTTTTTTATTCAATCGATAAGAAGTAGCGTTGTAAGGTTTTTCAATAATGAATGAATCATTTTCAATTGTTCCTATATAAGATTGAAAATGGTCATATATGGTATCTAATTCTGTATGAATACTTTTAAGTTGCTGTACTTGATATATGTTTGTACTAATATTTGCTGATACATTTGCAGTAATAAAGCAAGTAATAATTATAGCTACAATATATTTTTCGATGCGTATCATTTAATTTAAAAATACAATATTATTAATGATAAAAAATTTGGTTCATTTTTCATGCACCAAATTTTTTATCAACTTAAAAGTATTATTTTATACTATAAAACAAATGAATTATTGAGTATACTACTGTTTTATTGATTATTTGGCACAAATGCATTTGGATTGTCTAACGTTTTTACGACTCGATCTAATGCAATTAAAATGTCTGGTTTTTTGTTGTTGATTAATTCTAAAGTATAAATATCAAATTCAATTTCTTCGCCATTTTTGGTATAAAACGTAGTGATTCCTTCGCTTCTTGAATTATTATTATTGTATGTAATTTTTCCTTTAAATGTATAGTCTAAAATTTGGTGTAATGGAATTTCTATCGGATCATTTCTATCTATAAAAATTGAGATAAACGCTTCGCCAATAAATGGAATAATGCCAAGCCAATTAAACCGATATTTAAAGAAAGCAAGTCGCCGATTCGTTAAATAAAGTACACCACTGGTGTATTCTTTTTTTTCATTTCTTCTTAAAAATTTTACTGCATCATTTACATCAACAATTTCTTCGTTTCCGACTTTTTCAAAAACAAATTTGTCACGTACTTTTCCACCAATAAAAATAAACAGAATGGTAGGAATTAAAATAATTGCGGTGATAATTAAGAATGCCATAGTTTTAAAAGTTTGATTATTAATAATTATTTTTCACCAGCATTTATTGGCGTATCAGCAATTTTATGAAGTGCATATTCTTTAATTTCCAATGTTTCTCCATTAGTAATATTAATTTTCATCCATCCATATTGATAACCACCTTGAGAATTTTGTTTACGAAAACCAACATAAAAATCACCAATATCAGAATAGCCATAATCGGTTCCATTTGATAATAAATGACGAAGGAAAATATGACCATTTTTCCAAATATTTAAATTTGGTTGTATACTTGATCCTTTATTAATGTTCTTTATTACAAAGGCATCACTTACCATCTCTACCAAAAACTGGTACTTATTATCATATACTCTCAAATCTATTGTGTGTTGATTTGGATCATCGTCAGCATGAGTGACAACAAACTGAAAATCCTGAACTATTTCGCCATCTATATTTACATCTATAGAATTGAAAAGTGTTGGATAAACAGCTGCCACCTTACTATTTAAATTCACTTCATCAATTTCAGGATTATTAGTTTCTTTTTCTTTTTTGCATGCTATTATTGATAATAATAATATCGCAACTAGTTGTAATCTTTTCATTTTATTTTTTTTAAGATTATTATTTATCACCTGCTTTAATAGCGGTATCTGCAATAGTTTGCACTGCATATTCTATAATGGTTAACTTATGACCACCTGTTACATTCACTTTCATCCAACCATAAAAAAATGATGCTCCATCTTTTACACGAAAGCCAATCAATTTATCGCCTTGTTCATTGATGCCAACAGGATAACCGACAATACCATCTAAATTCATATAGAAAGAAGCTAATGTATTCCATGTTCCAGTTGCTGAATTGATTGATGCATTTTCAGAAAATGTTTTTATTTTATTACTTACCGGTGATTGTACTTCCGTTGAAAATTCATAATCAGATAAACCATTGATGCCAACATCTGAGTTGTTTTTATTTAAACTTGGTAAGGTGCTGAATATATTAAAATCATCGGTGCCATCATCATCTAAATCTATTAATTTATTATTAGAATTACCACTGCTGTCGATAGTTATATTTACGATTCTATCATCGATATTTGGATCGTTGGTTTCTGTAGTTTCTTTTTTACATGCAAATGCGCTGATAATTATTACGCAAATTGCAATTGATTTAATTGTTTTCATAATTTTGTTTTTGTTAGTTAAAAATTTATCTAAAAAGTGAGAAAGACTCTTCGGTTTTTGGTAATGGTAATGATTGAGCAATAAACAACACATACGAAAATTTATCTGCATGATACGTTGCTCTTGCTTCACCATTCGTGAATTTAAACTCAACAGATAAATAGGTATCATCAGGTGCATTTGGATGCGCATGATGCATAATGCTTTTTAAATTTTCCCAATCAAATTTTTTATTATTTTTTAAGATTTTGTTGGGAGCATACTTTTACTGATGTTTGTTAGGAAGGGGACGCTCCTTGGAGGAGCAATCTCTCTAGGAGCTCTTTATTTCCATCAGAAATGGTCTTGAGAATAGCAGCATGCGTGAATGCCTCTCTTGCCTTTATAGCGAGTACAGCTGCTGCGAATGCGGCGATAACGCTGCAGCTGCCACATATAGTTTCTGCCATCCCAGTAGCGGACATGTTTCCATATGACTTGTCAATAAGCGTTGCGTATGTTTTTCCTATGCAATTGGGTGTGGGGTTGGGGCTGCAGTATTGCGTTGCTTGTATTGTAATGAGGG
>CALLKF010000088.1 GCA_938008535.1 uncultured Saprospirales bacterium
AGTTAAGTGTGTTAATAATTGCTTAAAACTGTAATTACTTAAGTTTAAAATAATAAAAATACTATAAAAAATTAGTAGTAGTAATAAAATATTTGAAAAATAAAAAGAGGTGAGGGATAGTAGCTGTGGTTGATTAAGATTTGCTTCATCAAAAAAATAATAAACCTCTTGAGAACTATTTAAATAATAATAAAAGAATAATAAAAATAAAAAACCTTCGATTAATCAAAAGTATGCATTTGTTCTTTTTCAGAATCTTTGAATCGCTGAAGTATATTTACCAAATCGGTATCTTTTAATAAAGAAATTAAATCCGCTCATCAATCAAAAAAAAATAAGCCCAACAACTAATCAAGCTGCTAAATTCTTTAAAAAATTTACAGAAAAATAATTTAATAAAAGAACACCCAACAACACGCTAACGATAAGTGGTAAAATTAAATTTTTTAACGCCCGATAAAATACAGTTAAGTAATAAAAACTAGTATTTAACCCTACTTTTGGTGCAGCAAAAAAATTAAAATTATCCCCAAACGCAACGTCATTATCAGTTATAATAGTATTTCTATGCAATACAAAGTTTTTTTTTATTAAAATTTTAAAAAAAGTGCCTACTCTATCTCAGGTTTTCGGCTTACCCTGTTTTTAAAAATTTTGATTTAGATTATGGCAATGCATTTATAGTTGTTACCAAAGCAGACTCAGTTGTTACTGATGTTTCTGCTAAAGTGAAATTATAAGTTGCACCTGCAGTAATGGTAACTGGTTTAATTGCGTATCTAACTTTACCATCAGTTGTTGCAGTCATGTAAATAATATGACAAGCCAAGCCAACAGGAATTTGTCCATAGTGTTCAGAGAATAATTTAGCAATACCATCATATCTATCTAATCTTGCTAATGCTGAGTTTACTTCGCCATCATACGATAAACAAACCGCTGAATTACCATCATTGTAACCTTCTGGAACACTAACTAATATTTGTGTTTTTGGACGTGGATCAGAATAAAAACGATCTACATTTGTCCAACCAAACTTGCTTATAACTGTTGAGTAAACTGATTGAGAACCACCACCAGGTATTTGTACATCTTTTACAGTAACATCCGCATTTGGATTTTTGATCCAGTTTAATTTACCAGTGCTATCAACACCGTCAAACAAATCCATGTCACCGCGTGTATCACCAGTTAATGCAGTTGGAATTTCAATTGGCATTGGTAAAATTGGTGTTACAGTTCTGCCATCTTTAGTAATATTTACCATTACTTCGCCACCAGAAAGCAACATAGATTTGTTGCCAGATGGCAAAACACCCATGGTGGTTTGCAATGTAGTAAGCATGTGTCCTTTGTCTAAAATTTCAATGTATTCTAAATCAACGTTGCCAGTTACCAAGTTACCATCTAAGGTTAAAGCATTTGCTGGAATGGTTAGTTTAACACCTTTATCAGATGTATAAACAGTGCCGGTTTCTGCTCTAAATTGCGCATTTTTCTTTAGCAAAGTTACATGACCTTCACGCATGGCATTAAATTGTGTTGATGTTGGAACATCACTTTTGATTGTTGGTTCTTCTTTGTTGCAACTACTTAAGCTAAAGAGTACCATTGCTACTAAAGCCATTTTTTCGATTTTGTTTTTAATTAATGATTTCATTTTTAATTTATTTAAATTTTGAAAAAAAACGCCTACTCTAATTCAGGTTTTCGGCTTACCCTGTTTTTATTTTTTTATAAATTCTGTATTAGTTTATCTCAACAAGGTTACATGACCAACATAATTGCTACTTCTGCTTGATATAGTTGGTTCTGATAAAATAGTTCCATCACTTTTTGTTAGCGTACCTTTTTTAGTAAGCGATAAATTTCCTTTTGTATTTGTTAATGGAACACTTAGTTTTACTAATTCTGTTGAATCAATTTGATACTGCATTTCTAATTTAGCATTTGCGTTTATAGCAATGATGCGTCCGGTTTTGTAAACACCATCTACAGGTGCTGCACTACTTAATAGATCTACTACTTGTGCTTCTGTCATCAAGTTTGCAATTCCGCTTGCGTTGTTTTCGATGATGTTGTAAGAACCAGATTGTGGTGTTGGATAAGGATTTGTTTCTTCTTTGGTGCAACTTACCAAGCTAAAGATTACCATGAATACTAAAGCGATTTTTCCGATTTGTGTTTTGATTGAATTTTTCATTTTTTTTAATTTTAATTTTTGAGAAAAAAGTGCCTACTCTAATTCAGGTTTTCGGCTTGCCCTGTTTTTTATTTTTTGTTGATTTATTATTTTATTTTTTGCTTGGATGTTATTGAAAAGAAATGTCAATAAATGGAATTCCAAAAGTAAAAATGCTAGGTGTTGAGCCAGTTTGATAAAAAGATGATCCAGTAATTGTCATATCACCAACTGTGTATGGAAAAGGAATACTATAAGTTGATGATGTTACCAATCTTCCAACTGTATTTGTTACATTTCCAAGGTTATTCATTAGCGTTCTTTTTATCGTATAGCTGTGTCCTGTAACAACTGTAATATTTGGCACTGAAATATAGCTGGTTGTTGTTGCGCTAAATGTGCTGAAGAAGTTAAACAAAGTAGTACTTGTCGTATTGTCAATAATTTCTATTTTGTATAGTTGTCCTGAAACCGCTGGCTGACTTTGATAACCCACACCGCAAATAGTTTTATTGGTAGAAACTGTAAAATCATACGCATGAACATCTAAATCCATTGTAACTAGGTCTATGTTTCCAGGTGTTGCAACTACATTATTATAAATTTGGTGAAACAAGGTGTTTGTTGTGTTGCATGATGGTGGTGGTGGTGTGCCTGGTGTGCAGCCAATGCTAAACATGGAGATAATTGCAAATGCTAAAACTGTTATACTAAATTTTGATTTGCTGATTTGTGTTTTGATTGATGTTTTCATTTTAATTTATTTTAAATTTTGAAAAAAAAGTTGCCTACTCTAATTCAGGTTTTCGGCTTGCCCTGTTTTTTTATTTTTTTGTTTTGTGTGATTTTTTGTTTGATGATTATAAAGCATTCAATGCTGCTTTGAATTGTGCTGGTGTTGCTAAAGTTGTTTCAGAGATTGAAAACGTTACATGTTGATCTGCCACCAAAGTCATAGGTTTTACTGCATATCTGAAGTTTCCGTTATCTTCTGTAACAAAAATTATTTTGCACTCTAAGCCAATCGGATATTTGCTTCCACCAATTCCACCTAATGAATTTGGACTTGAATTCGTTGATAAAAACACAGTGCTTGCATTGCCATAACCAGAAGGAATCAAAACGGTGATATGTGTTTTTGGTCTTGGATCATTATAGAATTTATCACAATTAAACCAGCCAAAAGAAGACAATACAGATGCATATTTATCAGGATTTGTTTTTAGATAAAAATCTACACCCTGTGCACCTTCCCAAGTTAGCTTGCCATTTGCATCAACCACACCATTAAAAGGTTGCATGCCTACTTTTGTTCCACCAGTTAATGAAGTTGGCACTTCAATTGGAACATAACAAGTTGTTGTTAAAGCAACACCACCTTGAGTTACGTTTACATAAAACTCACCACCAGATTCCAGAACTTCTTCTTCACCACTTGCATTAATTCCGATGGTTGGTTTGTTGGTCATTGCCATCATGCCTCTGTCAAATATTTCTGCAAATTCTAATTGTACATTTCCAGTAACAGGATTTCCATTTTTACGAAGACAAGAACCATCAATAGTTATTTGTGTTCCTTGTGCTGAAGTGAATGTAAAAGTGGTAGCTGCATCGAACGTTGCTGTTTGTTTGATGCTGTTTAGATTTGCATCAAATAAATTATTTAAACTTTGTGCAGTTGGAAGTTTTTGCGTTGGTTCTGATTTTTTGCAGCTAAACAAAGAGCCAGTGCTTAAAAAAAGAATAAAAGCTTTAATCGCTAATTTGTTAATGAATCTTGTGTTTACTATTTTTGTTGTTAGATTTTTCATTTTTTTATTTTTTATTTTGTTTCCTACTCTGTTTCGCTTTTCGGTTTCGGCGGTAAGTTTTTTTATTTTTTAAAGGTTTGTCTTACATCATTTCCTTTATTTGATGATGTAAAATTGCAGGAAAATAAACGGCATAGAAATTACTTATTTCGGCAGTTTTGAGCCAAAAGACATAAAAAAGGAGCTCAACTGAGCTCCTTTTTTGACATAAACTATTGATTTTTAATAATTTACATGAGTTACCAAATTTCCATGTTTTGAAAATTTAGTATTGATTTTTATTAATAAAATTCTGAAACAACTACATTTTCATTGCCTTCAATTTTGATTTTAAAGCTGGCTTTTGCACCATTTTGGTCACCTATTATTTCTACAACTTGAGGTATATCTAATGGAATATTTACATTTCCTGTTTCAGCAGCTGCAATATTAGTTGGCGTTGTCACAGATGTAGCAGTATTGGTAACTTTTAATTTCCATGATGTATTTCCTGGACTCACAAACAAAGCACTAAATGTTCCTTCTGTTGAACTGCTTTTTCCTGCAATAATATTTGTAACAGCTAAACCAGCAGTTGGACAAACAGTTGGAGAAAAATTAAATAAATCCGGAATCGTAACAATTATACCATTAATCGTATTGCCTTTACATGCACTAGTTGTATCTATAGGTTTGGTTCCTCCAATTGGTACTACTTTATATTCATTTCCTTTAATAATAGTTTCAGTGATAGATTTTGTATTGGTAGAAATTGTTTTTTTCGTGCCATCTGTTAAGTTATATAAAATAATATTCCAATTAGTATTATTGTCATCTTGCCATGTAACTTTTAAAATTCCATCCGTTGCGGATGATTTAACACCTTCGACTTGTGTAAATTTAAAATCTACAGGATCCGGTTTGGGTTTTTTACAGGCAAAAAATAATGCAAAAGCGAACAAACATAAACAGATTAATTTTTTCATAAGAGTATTTTTTTATAAATTTAAAGTAAAAATGTATAATTCCAAATTATTTGAATTAATTTCTTCATTATCTGTTAATGAACAAAAAAGTTTATTAGAGTTTTTACCGTTTAGCACCTTATCAAATCATGCTACACTCTATAAACTTATAGATTTCACAATTAAACAAATTAATGGAAAAAAAGGAAATGATACTTCATTAGAACGACGTATTGTGTATCAAAATGTTTTTCCAAAAGAAACGTATAACGAACATAAAATAAATAAGTTGTTGAGTGATGGTAATAAAGCTATAGAAGCTTTCATTGTCTATCTAACAATTTCTAAAGATTCATTTTATCATAAAATGGCTCTCGTAAATTTTTATCAGGAAAAAAGATTGGATAAATATTTAGAGAATGATATAAAGCAATCCGTTATCTTAATACAAAATAAAAAAGAGAGTCTTGAAAAATTAAAGTTTAGCATTCAGTTAAATGAAAAAATGTATGAATATGAAACTCAGAAAAACAATCGCCAATCAAGCAAACAAAATCTTTATGATTCAATTAGAAATTATAGCCAACTTGCAGAATTAAAATTCAGAAATTACAGTTTAGTAGATTTACATACTGATTTAAAAAGCAAAGAATGTACTAATATTTTATACCAAATACACCTCATTATTCATAAACTATTGTATCAACATAACTTGATTGAAGATTTCGAAACTTGTTTCCAACTAATCCAAAGAAATAAAGAGCAGATTGATGAAAATGAATTAAAAGAATGTGTTGCATGTCTAACAGCAATAGCAATAAAACAGGTACATGATAATTTAGAACATGCTAAACAACGATTATTTGATTTATATTGCTTTTTAGTAGATAATAATTTAATCTTAGAAATAGATCTTACAATTCCAGCTGGTCATTATAAAAATATTACAACTGTTGGTTTATATTTAAGTGAATTTGAGTATGTAGATAATTTTATTGAAACGTATAAAAATAATTTACCTGATGAAGTGCGAGAAGATGTGTATAGTTACAACAAAGCACATTTATTGTATTATAAAAAAGAATTCGACAATGTGTTGCAACTGATCAGCACTACAAAATATAAAGATGTATTTTATCGTTTGAGCTCACGTGTGCTTTTAATCAAAACGTATTATGCTTTAGAAAAAACCGATGCTTCGTATTTTGATATTCTTAACAACAGCATCAACGCGTTTAAAAAATATGTTTACACCAACGAAGAACTCAATG
>CALLKF010000089.1 GCA_938008535.1 uncultured Saprospirales bacterium
ATTGTTTAATTTGGCAACATTTTCAGATAAAACACCTGCTCCATTTGTTACAGCACCTCCATGTAGGTATGATAATTTTTTATAATTATTTAGAGCATAATTTTTATTATTAGCATCAATTGTTGTATCTTCTGTAAATGTTCCTCCTTGTTTTATCGGTGTGCCAGTTAAGCCATTTCCAGTTAAGCCATTTTCAACATAAATAGGCTTACATATACTAGCCATCAATTTATTTTTTTTCTGAATTTCTGTATCTGAATCTAAAATACCTAAACATGGTGCTATGGTTGTACCATAAAACCAAGATAAACTTACATCTGTCAATAAAAATGGTGTTGGTGTTTCATACACCACAGTACCGCATGCAGCACCGGTTGCTGATTGTGTCGTAATTGTTTGTTGGATTCTTACATTATTCCAATTCGCTGCAAATGGCACCGGTGTTGTAAATATTGTAGGATCAACAGTCAATGAACCCGTTACTGAGTATGATAATAATATAGCATTTGAAACATCACGAATTTCTATGATGTAATTCTTAGCTGTAAGAACATTCGTTCCAATTGAGCTTAGGTTTTGAATCGCTATTTGCAAGAATGTACCCATTGGATAAAAAGATGCACTGTAACTTGCCTCCACCGTTGAGCAGCTCACCGCTGGCACCGCATTTACTGTTATTGTCCAAACAGCTGTAGATGTTTGTGCATTTGCATCTGTAAGCGTGTAGCCGACTGTATCTACTCCGGTATATCCGGTGCCTGGTGTATAGATTATTGTTTTTCCGTCCGGCTGTACCACCGCTGTACCATTGCTAGGTGCTGTAGTTATCGTAATGGTTGGATTAGATGTAAAGAAGTCATTTGCAGTAGCTAAAATGCTTACCGCTGTATTAATCTGTGTAGTAGAGACATCATTCTTTGCCACTGGCGGAGCAAATACCGCTGCATTAATTGTGCAAATTTTAGCTAATAACTTGTTTCTTTTTTGAATCTCGGTATCGCCGCCTGTAAACCCTAAACATGCAGGAATCGTCAATCCGGCAAACCAACTTTGGTTTATCAATCCGTTTACGAGCACTGTCAATGCATTCAAATCACCTTGAAAAGATGAAATTAAATTAGTCAGTGCTATGTTTATTGCATCAATGTAATCGTAAATTGGTGTCGGATCAAATGCGCTTCCACCGGAGCTTCCGCATACTCCAGTTACCCAAATATTATCATTGCAGTCTTTGCATCCGCAGTCACAGTCGCCTAAAATTTCTTTTATTTTTTGGATATACAAACTCACATCTACTTTAACACCGCATGCGTTATTGATATAGATGATGCTGTAATAACGTAATACATCATCCAATTTTGATTTTAATTCTTTTGCTGTTCTGGAATCCTTACCGCATTGCGCGTCATATGCTGCATTCAAGTTATTAATTCCGCATTTTAGTTCGCATATCGTATCGCAATCAACTATTGTAGATTCTTTACCGTACAATGTTGCTTGAATTGAAAACACCGGTGAAATGGTGATTAATCTTTCCGTTGTCACCTCAGATACGTAGGTACCATTTGCCAGGCGTTCATCCAGGTAATCCTTCAATGTTGTTTCAATATCCGCTTCATTTGTCTCAGCCGGATAGTTTATGACGTGCTCATAAGATATTTGTGTTGTGCCGGTATAGTCTGATTTGTCTGTGGACCGGAATTTGGCACAAAAGCAATCCGCTTTTTGATCAATAACGATTTCAGGTTTTTTGAAATTTATTGTCTCAGAAAATGAATAATCGAATGTTTCTGCAGTATCTACATAATACCATTTGATATCCACTTTGTATAAACCATTAATGAAGCAACCGTGGCTATCCAATAAAAAGTCCGGAATGGCAGCAGAACCTAATTTAGTTCTATAATTAAATGGAACCGCCGGAGAAAAGTCATTTGTAACCGCCGGTGTATTGTAATATGCCGGCACATACAATGTACCAGTAGGCAAATAAATCTTTGTATTTATTTTTACCTTAGTTGAATCTAATCCTAATGCTGTATAATCCGTAGAATCCGTAATAATTACGTTATTCGGATTATTGGCAACATACTTAATGCCTATATTTAAAACTGGTTTATTCATAATATTATCGTTTAATAAAAAATGGAATATAAGTGCAAAAATACTACCTATATTCCATTAACTTTTGTAAAAAATAGCCTATTTTGATAATTCAGATAGAATATTTTGTAGTTTAATTTTCAATATTGCCTCTCTTGAAACCTGTCGTGCGAATAAAAATTCTCTTACAGATTCATTTGGTGAGTCTACTGCAAATAAAACCTCTTTGTCGTCTTTCAAATGAAATCCTTTTGTTTTTTCACTGTAAGTTAAAATTCCTTTTTCTTTCAGTGCTTTTGCCAAACCAACTGCTTCCTGTGACGGAGAAAATTCAGCAACAAACAATTTAGACTTAACGGAATTTAACAAGAACTGTTTAACTAACGAAACAATCTGTTCTTTACCGCCTTCCATTAACGCTAATCCATCTACTGCCTGCCATGCTTCGTTTAATTTCGTGTTTTTTGCAATCGTCTTGATAATTTCAAAACCGGCATCTGTTTTAGCCGTTTCATCAATTAGTAAAGACATTTTAACCGCATTCTCCATTGATAAAACCTCAGTTGGCTGAGAATTTTTAAATGCTTCGGTTAAATCCTTGCAATGAACTACGCCATCAAACATCTCAACTAAAGAAAGGTATTCAATAAGTCGCAAATTTGGTAACGAGTCACCATAAACCGCCATTTGAAAATCTTCAAAAACTATTGGCTTGATGTCAATCGGTTCTTCAAATTTACCAACTGCATTTCTGTAAATCTTATGGCTTTCAGTTACACTGTCAGCGCCTTTATAGATAACAATATGCTTATTTATTTCTTCACCAGGTTTTGCATAATTCAGATAATAAATACCAGGTAATAAATAATTTCCCTGTGCCATCTGTTTGTCCTTTGCATCGGTAAGCGCTTTGTCGTAACCAGAGCTTACTTTAAAAAGGTAAGGTACGCCTTTGTTTGCTTCTGCAAATTTTAATCTATCAGCAATGATAGCGAGTTTTTGTTCGTCTGTTTTTGGAGTAATTTGAGCCATAAATTCAATTTAATTTTTATTTTAAAAATAGCAGCTGTCCGGAAAATCCGAACAGCCGCATATAGTGTTTAAGAAATAGTTGTAGGCTGTAATAAGATACACTCACTTGCCAGCGGAGAAACAACAGTGAATTCCGGTAATCTGCGTTTTTCAGCAAAATCACAAGTTCCAATCTGCGGCACTCCGGCACCACCGTCTACCATTTCATACTGCTCGTCACGAATACGGCCAGCGTAATCTTTTTTGAACAATACTTGTACTGGTGGTACATCGATCATTTGACCTGTTGCCATGTTTTTCACGGTTGTCATTTTGTTTGGAATGAACATACCAGTGTTGTTGTAACCGATTCCCCACTGATTGCTATCAGTAAACATGTTGAATGGAATCAATTCAATTTTAACACCTCTCCAATCAATCATGTTGGAAGTGAAGTTGAAGTTAATACCATCTGATGTAGAAGAGAACGGCATCACACGCATGTTGGTTAACCATGTAGACGGAATCAATGCTGTGCTTGTTTGTAAGTCAGCATATAATCCAGAACCAACAAACAGTTTACCGGATTTAATACCTCTAGCGATACAGAAATCAATGATTGGGTTGATTGTATTCGCAAAAGTTATTGAACCAGGAGTTGTTTGAATGATTGTACCACCATTTACTGCAATTGCAGTCATGATACCATTTGATTGGCGCGTGTGTCTTGATGTGCTCAATACAGACGTTGCAGTTTCTTTTTGTCCAAAAAGGATTGCTGAAACCAAACGGTTTTGTGTTTCTTCTTCCAATTGGAAGTCCAAATCTGAAACCATTAAGTCCAATTTTCCTCCACGGCCATTCATAATTCCGCATTTCCAGTTTCTTGCTGTTGCACCTGCAGTACCAGAGAAATTAATCGTTGCATCTGAGATTGTGAATCCAGACTCATAGATATTTGGGTAAATCTGCAATAATGCGTTATCACTGCAAGAACGTTCAGCGCGTGAATTACCAACAAAGAACAATTTTCCACCGGTTGTTACTGCCGGAGCTGCCTGAGTTGTCAATGGAACGCAAATTAATACGTTTGCAGATGATGTACCGCCGGCACCGCCTGGTGTCATAGCTGCATTCGCATCCGTAACACCCATATTTTTCAGGTTGTTACCTGTACCGTTGTCGATACCAACTACACGCACCTGGAAACGAGTTTGGTCAATTTCCAAAATTTGGTTTAAGTCTGCTACGATTCCGTTTGCTAAAGAATAAGTTGCCGGCAATACAATTTTCACTGCATTGTTAACACCTGTATTCGTAATTGTAGCACCGGTAATATAACGTTTTTGACGTTCATAGATTTCGAAACCTACCTTGTAGTCGCTTGTTGTGGAGGTTGATACCAATCCTAAATAGCGCAATCCAGCCAAAAAGTTTTGTGTTGGATCATAAAGGTTGGTTTTTCTAATTTTCATCCATGTAGAATGCATTAAATATCTACGGATTGTGGAGTCGGTAATACCTGAGATATTAAGGAATCCGGATAAATCTACACCTTTTCCATATTGTTGGAGTGTAGTATTTATAAGGTTTACGTTGCCCGTGAATAAGGGGGCAAAGTCGGTTTGTTCTGAGATTAACATGTTCTTTGAGTTTTTAAGTGATTAATTGATTAATAATGTTTTTTACCAGCCTCCGCCACCTCTCTGATTCTTCACTTCCGCGATTTCCAGATTGGTATTGTCGCCACCGGCTTGTTGTCCTGCACCTTGTACATTATTATAAATATCACTTACTTTCTGAAAAGCCTCAATAGACTTATTTTCCGTAATTGATGTTTCAATTTTGGTTTTAAATTCATCAAACAGTGCTTGTTTTTGGTTATGTAAATACAATGCTTCCAATACTGTCTTATCATCGATTCCGCTGAGCATTAAAACTTTGTTTCCATTCAAATCGCCTGAATAGACGATTTTATCTGATTGTAGTTTTAGTGCATCTTTGTCAAATGGCTTGGAAAATTCTGTTGCCACCTGGAAATCCTTTAATGAATTAACGTGTTGGTTGAATGTATCTTTAAAAGTTTTTACTTTGTCTACTGTGATTGTCGCCTCCGGTTGAACTTGATCCTGCGATTGTGCAGTTGGTGTAACCAAAGTCACCTTTTTTTCGTTTAGAAATTGTTTTTGTCCGGAAACTGCTTTTTCAATGTTTTCTTTTAATTGAAAATAGCGAGACGGATCGACTTTTTTTAAATCTTCTAAATCTTCGCCTAATCCAAAATTGTTTTCTGCATAAAGTTTTCTGTCTTCTTCGTCAAGGAAAGGTTTTTCGCGTTTTATGTAGTCTAGAATTAATTGATCTGACGGGATTTTTTCAACATCAATAGATAGTGATTCCAAAATATCTGTTGCAGAATTACCGGCTTTCATAAGGTCCGCAATCTGCAAAAGTGTCGGATTTTCAAAAATATGCTTAAATTTTTCTGCCTGTTCTTTAACATCAGCCAATTGTTGCTCTGCAGCGGTTGCTTTTGTTTTATAATCAGTAGTTAAATAATCTTCGTCAATTTCTCTTCCAAACTTTTCTTTAATAGTAGAAAATACATCATGTGCATCAGTATTTACTGGTGCCGGCGTTTCTGTAACTTTTTTTTCCGGCTCTACATTCGTATTTTCTACTGCTGCCAGATTTTCGGTAGCAGTATCTTTGTTTTCAGTATTTTCAACTGCTATTGTTTCAGTTTTTACGCCTTTAAAATCATTATTTACCGCTTCCATATAGGAACGGTCACTTGCAGCGTCACTACGAGAATGTTCAACGATTTGAATGTCTACAATTTCCGGAGTTTCTGTTGCTGGTGTTATAACTTCATCTTCTGGCATAAAATTCATTTTTTGTATAGTAGCAAATTTATACACTTTTTTTTTGAAAATGTATCTATGTTATAACAAGATCGGAAGA
>CALLKF010000090.1 GCA_938008535.1 uncultured Saprospirales bacterium
TATTTAATAAGTTTAATGTTCCAAATTGCTGACCTGTACCATTGCCTCCTAATTGTGTAAACTGACCAAAATGCGTATTGGTACCAGAGCCAGATAAAAAAGTAAACGCACCATAATGTGTACCATTGCCAGAATTATCAATTGTATTGTTTATGGCAATCTGCGAACCGTTTCCTAAACCAGAAAGTGTATTATTTACACCATAATGAGTGCCAGAACTGTTTCCGTCTAATGTGTTATTAATTCCCTGATGCTGACCGTTGCCAGAAACAGAAATATAGTTATTGATACCCGTTTGCAAACCTGTTCCTGCGCTGGTAATTGTATTAGACATTGCATAAGCAGTATCTGCAATGGTATTTGTTTTTATTCCAAATCCTGTAGCTGCTGGATGATTTACGATGGTACTTAATCCAACACTTCGAGTACCTGCTGTATTGAGTGTATTTATAATTTTTGCTGTGGTGTCATCTAGTGCATTATCTACTTGTAAGGTTAAAGTTGGATTGTTGGTGCCGATGCCTACTTTTCCTGTGTGATACATATTGTCTGTGATAGCATCAGGTGCTGAGGTTGTACCGACTTCATACCAGTCGTGGTCTTGTACTGCTACTGCTGATGCATTTTGCCAGGTAACAACACCATTTCCATCTGTAATCATGATTTGATTGTTGGTGCCTCGTGTGGTTGGAAAAACATAATTGTTGGTGTAATCCATACCAACAGAAAGTTTTCCACGGAAGAAACCTGCATAATCGTTTAAAGTATCTAAAGCAGAAGAAAATACACCGAAACCTCTTCCGCTTGCAGACGCAGGAATTGTATCATATAATGCATATTTAATTCCATTTCCAGAATTAATTAAAAGATTGTAGATACCATATTGATTTAAAGAGCTGCTTCCGCCAACTTCGTTATATACTCCATATCCTTTAGCAGAACCTTGATTGTTAAGTATGTTTACAGTTCCAATTTTGTCTAAAGTACCAGAACCATTACCTATTAAAATATTATATGTACCATAATGGAATCCACTTCCTGTATTATCAATATAATTGTATGTACCAGTTTGTACTCCATTTCCATTGCCTGTAAGTAAATTATATCCACCATAATGACTTCCAAAACCATTGCTTGTTAATAAGCTATAATTTGCGTAGTGACTTCCATTTCCATTATTATTAATATAATTATAATTTGCATACTGCTGCCCAATTCCTGTACCATTTAACTCTGTATATTTTCCATACTGGTCACCAGTACCAGCAGTTGCTAATGAATCGTATGTTCCATATTTTGTACCAGTACTACTGCCTATAAATACATTTTTTGTGCCGTATGCTTCTCCTTGTAGCATATCAATTTTAGTATAGGAACCATATCCGTAATTGGCAAAAGCAGCGATATCATTATAAGTTCCATAAGATGTACCACCACCCAAACCAAGCAAATTCTCTGTACCTATTTTTAAATTTCCTCTTAATAAAAAATTCGAAGTACCATATTTATTATTGGCAGAACCAAATACCATATTATTTCTTGTTCCATATTGTGCTCCTGTTCCACCGTTATTGGCCATTTCTGTAAATGTTCCGTATTGTACGTTTGCGGCACCACTTTCACCTATAATTGAATTATGTGTTCCATAAATTGGTCCAGCTCCATATAATATGTTTCTTGCACCGTAATGCGTCCCTGTTCCATTTTGTGTATTGAAATCCATATTTGTAAATACGCCAGTAAGAATTCCATTTCCAGTTGTAGTAAAATTATTTCTTATACCAAAAGCATTTGTATTGGAAGCATTATTTAAATTAGATAGAACACCGTAATTATTAGCTTGAGTAGCTGTGTTGGTTAACTCAATAGATGATGCATTGGTGGTATTTGCAATATCTAAAGAAGCATTGCCTATGGTATTTTTTCCGATGGCAACATCACCTGTATGAAACATAGAATCGGTGATTGCATTTGGCGCGGTGGTGGTGCCTACTTCATACCAGTCGTGGTCGATATCTAAGTTGGATTGGAAGCGAATCCAGATGGTTCCGTCCCAATAATAAAAACCAGGTGTAACATCATTTACTGTAGCTGTATTATACACTAATAATGATGTGATGATAGTTGCACCAATGGGTGCATTACTGGTAGTTTGTGTAAGTGCAACTCGTGGAATTAAAAATCCTTTGTCGGTTGCTGACACATCCAATATTGCCGATGCGTTGGGTGCTGCGCCTGTTGCGTTGATGCCGACATTTTGTGAAAAACCGAATGTGAGTTTAGAACTAACTATAATTAGTAGTAAGATTCTAATGAGTAGATTTCTGTACATATTTTTGGTTTTATCTATTCAATATTTATTTTTAATTCTCTTGTTCTACAAAAAACATCTCTGAATTGTATTTAACAAGAACCTTGTTAAATACAATATTAACAAAAACAATAAACTTAGATGTAGTGGTAAACCCTTAGATATAATTTTAGTGGTTTACCTTAAACAAAATTTATTATTCTTTTTCTTTTTTTGCGTCTAAGCCAATGCCTAACAGTTGTGTTATTTTTTCTAATTGTATTTGCATATCTGCTACTTTTTCTTCTACTATTTTTAGGTTTGTATCTTTTTGAGATACACTTGTTTTTAATTCTGTGTTTTGTTTTTTCAAGTCATCAATAATTTGTTGCTGTTCCTGAATAGCTTTTACCAAAACAGGAATGACTGCACTGTAATTCATCATTAATGTATGAACAGAATCATCACCAACATTTACTACTTCAGGCAAGATGGTCAATACTTGCTGAGAAGATAAACCAAGCTCGTATTTTTTATTTTTTTCTAAAGAATCTGCTTTCCATGTATAAGTGATCGGATTTAATTTTAGTATTTCTTTTAAACCATAAGGCAATGGTCTTATATTTTCTTTGAAACGAATGTCGGAAGCATTGAATGCACCGCGCCAGCAATACACATCGCGCCAAACAAAACCCGGAATTCCTAAGCGATATCCGGTTGCTGCTGAAGTAGAAGTTATAGTTGGAAACAGGTCGCCTTCTACTGCTACGTTGCCTATAAAATAACCAGCATAACTACCTGCTTTTGTTACACTTGAAAAAACACCATATTGAGTACCACCTGCTGCTGGATTAATAAATGAACGTAATCCAAATTTATTCCCGGTTCCAGTTGCAGCAGCACTAATTTGGTTATATACACCATTGAATACACCGTTTCCAGTTGCATCTATATCATTTCTAATTGCCCAAATATCACCGCTGCCAGAACCTGTGAATGAATTTTGCATAGCGTATAATCTTGCATTTCCAGCACCAATAAATGTGTCGTATATTCCGTAATGATTTCCAGTGCTATTTACTGTCATGTTGTTGTAAGTTCCGTAATGTTTACCAGTACCTGTATTTATCATGTCTGTTCTTAAACCATACTGAACACCTGTTCCAGAACCGCCTAATATTGCATTATTACCGTAATGAATTCCAGATCCAGAGGTTGAGTCATATACAAAATATCCAAAATGCATACCATTGCTTGGTGAAGTTGTTGGAATATTATCATACTCAACATAATTACCATAATGGATACCAGCACCACGCGAAATCAATAAAGTATAATCGCCATAGTTACTGGCTGCTACTACATTTTGTCTGTATATTTTACGAAGTGTACCATACTGATCACCATTGCCAAAATTATTTAATGAATCTAAAGTACCTATCCATCTTCCATCGCCATTGCCACTTAAGTTATTATAAGTACCATATACAAAATTCTTTCTGCTACCATATGAATCAAATATTTGATTATAAATACCTATATTTGTCATATTATCAAAATTCTGTGTAAGAATCTGGTTTCTAACACCTGTATTATTGGATGAAGCAGTAGTTGATAATACGAAAAAATTATCTACTGCAATATTGGCACTTGAACCTGTGCTTTCCATTCTATTATAAGTACCTCTTGCTGTAAGGAATGCGTAACTGCTATTATTTTGCATAAGGTTGTAGGTACCTACCCTTAAATTACTGGCATCTGCCGTTGCCGGAATAGATAGTTGATTGTAAACACCATATTGAGTGGTAGAATCACCACCAATTAAAAAATTATATGCACCATAATGTGTACCTCTTTTTGCATTGGAAATCAGGGTATATGATCCATATTTATTGCCTGTACCTGTATTACTTACACTATTATGCAATCCATAAAAAGTAGAAGTATCTGTTGAACCATATTCATTTATAAGCCCATATTTATTTGCCGCTCTACTAAAAAAACTATTATATAACCCATAATTATTATTTGTAACTGCCGAAAAATAAGTATTTTGAAAGCCAGTTTGTGTTCCTTTTGCATTACTACTAAATGTATTATTTATACCATATTTTAAACCTAGACCGGTACCAGTAAAGTTATTGTCCATTGCATATATAGATGTAGTACTTGAACTTGGAAAGTAATTTTTTATACCGTATGAATTAAAAACACCACTATAATTTTGTACCATTTGAATGGCGTTGGTATCTGTGGTTCCTGTAGAAATGGTCAGTGGTGAATTTGCAGATGAAGTTCCAATTCCAATATTATTTGTGGTGATAGTTGGATATAGTGAATCATTTACGCGTGTCCAGTAACTGTTGTTTAAAGAAACTGGTGATTGCCAAGTTACATTTCCACTTCCATCTGTAATCATTACATCGCCATTGTTGCCACGAATTTGTGGCAGGATGTACTCATCTACACCAGAGTTTCTTCCAATTGAAACTCTACCTAATAAATATGCTGCATAAGAATTAGATTTGGTTACGTTTGCAAAATAACCATAGTGTTTTCCGTTAGCTGCTGAACTGTCTATCGTTGCGAAATAAGCATATTTGATATTATTTCCTGTGCCTTGCATATCTACATAATTGCCATAATGCGTGCCTGTGCCATTGGAAAATAATTGTGTTTCAAAACCAGTTTTTCTTCCATTGCCATTGCCATTAAGAACATTCCACACACCATATTCATCGCCATCGCCATCGCCGGTAAAATTATTAAACATACCCATTTTCCATAATGCTGCTGTGCCAGTTAAATTATTAAAAATAGCATACTGTTGTCCTGTACCTGCATCGCTGATGCTATTAAACATGCCGTAACGAACACCTGAACCTGTGCCTGATAATGAATTAAAAACGCCATAGTGTGTATTTGCGCTTGCTGCAGAAATAGTATTAGCTACACCGTACATCCATCCAGTTCCTGCAGAAAAATTATTATTTACACCATAGTGATCGCCAGTGCCTGTGCCACTCATTAAGTTATTTATTGCATATTGCGTAGCGTTATTGGTGTTAGATATGATGGTGTTGTTTCCGTATTATCTGCCAGTGCCAGCGCCTGACAATACCGTATATTTTCCAAAATGAAAAGCAGAACCTGTACCAGATAATGAATCATAAGTTCCATAGTGAACATTATTGCCAGCATTATTGATAGTATTATAAGTTGCGTATTGCTGTCCTGTACCAGTGCCACTTAATGCGTTTGAAAGACCTATGTGATTTCCTGAACCACCTGAAGATAAAATATTATTGACAGCTATGTGATTTCCAACACCATTGTTTGTATTATCAATACTATTATAATTACCTGTCAAGACAGCACTTGCTGGTGTATTTTTTATATCGTTATATGTACCATAGTAGGTTGATGCTGCATTGGAACCAGCTAAAGGATCTATTTGATTGTATAATCCGGTGAAGCCACCTGAAACAGAACCTCTAAAATAATTATAGGTTCCATAGGTATTTTGCGCACGTCCTCTTATGTCATTATACATACCATAGGCACGAAAACTTGTGTCATCAGAATTATAATCATTAAATAAACCATAGTGCGTATTTCCAGATGCACTTGCAGAAAAGCTATTACTAACACCATACTTTGATTCTTTTCCAGCAGCAAATTCTGTTTTTACACCATAAGACCCGTTAGTAAATCCAGGCGTACCTTCAGGTCTGACAAAATAATTTAGCAAGCCGTAATAACTATCATTGCTGATACCATAGAACCAATTACTTACACCTCTTCTAATACCAGAAGCACCATTGCCTGCAAATGTATTTATTAAACCATTATGTCCTCCAGTTCCGCTGTTAGAGAACATATTATAATTTGCATAAAAGCTATTATTGGATGAACCTTTGTATTCCGTATTATATCCATATTGCTCTTGTGTGCTTCCTGTAATATTACCATCCATTTGCATATCTAAACCTATGATTGGACCGGTGGCAATATTTCCAGACTGACTAATTGCAGTTATCGTTTTCAGGTTTGCTGTATCAGCAATGGTTAGTCGGTTTGGTGGATTGAAATTGCCAATTCCTATTTTTCCTTGTGTGTATTTATTGTCGTTGATATTATTTGGTGCTGTGGTTGTACCTACTTCGTACCAGTCGTGGTCGATATCTAAAGTAGATTGAAAACGAATCCAAATCAAGCTATTCCAATAATAAAAACCAGGTGCTACATCGTTTACTGTTGCTGTATTATATACTAACAACGAAGTGGTAATAGATGCGCCAATTGGTGCATTGCTGGTTGTTTGTGTGAGTGCTACACGCGGAATTAAAAAACCTTTGTCTGTTGCTGAAACATCGAGTATTGCTGATGCGTTTGGTGCTGCTCCTGTTGCGTTAATGCCGACATTTTGTGCTGTTACGTTTTTTAAAATAACAACAAATATCAATAAAAGTACAGCACAAAAAAGGTTTCTTCTTTTCATAAAATATTATTTAAGATGCAATTCTTTTATGAATTACATCTATGAAAATCCTATGAAAATTATTTACGCTTTCAATGCAAAACAACAAGTACATCTGTAAAATATCTTTTCATAGTTTGGTATAGCAATGTTAGTTTTTTACAAATTTTATTATTTGATGTAAATGATTGTCAACATCAATTCGCAACAAGTAGGTAGCTTTAGCAAACGTTGAAACATCGAATGTTTCTTGTATATTTTCGTCTTCGTTGGTGATTTGTCTTTTCGTCATTTCTTGTCCAATTACATCATAAATTAGGATCGTTTTTTTGCCTTTCAAACCTTTAATATCAACCGTAATATTATTGGTTGTTGGATTTGGAAATATGCTTACCGTTGGTGCGATAACAGCACTTGAACATGTTACCACGACAACAGATGAATAGGTAAAATTGCCATTTATATCTACTTGTTTTAAACGATAATATACTTTTCCATCTAACGAATTATTATCAACTGATTGATAAGAAAGCAAGTTATTGGAATTAGAATTTTGAGAAAAAACTTTTTCTACTAATTGAAAATTTGCTCCATCAGTTGAACGTTCTACTACAAAATAATTATTATTTTTTTCTGCATTAGTTTGCCAAGTAATGTTTACTTTATTTCCATCGCATTTTGCATTAAAATTAACTAACTCTATAGGCAATGGCGAACGATTATCAACTAAAGTCCACCATGTAAATAATTGAGCGGAAGGTAAGGTTGCTACAGTAGATATATCAGATGCTGGTGTAGTAACCGTTCCAGGCATAAAGTCGTCCCATTCATTTGTTCCAGAATTATAACGTTGAGCAATTAAATTACTTTCAATGATTGTATTATTTGCAACAGACCATTCTGGATCTCTGTACGTAAAAGTTAAATTCGTCAAAGCTGGTTTTGTTGAATAATTGGTTGGTTCTATACGCCAAAATCTATCAATAACCATTGCAGAATTATCTGTACCATTATTATTCAAAAAGTTGGTAACACCAACAGGTAAATTTGTTGTATTAATCCATGAGCCGACTGGATACATAGCAAAAGTTAAACTTCCATTGGAGCCAGGACTCACTCCACCAGAAGTTGTTAATGTAACAGGTAAATATTCTGCAACACCACGACCAAATGGAACGACATATGTTCCTGCAGTTGTGTTAATATTCCATTTTACTCGATTGAACTCGCCTTCTGAAATAATATGTCCAGAAGTATTTCTTGTAATAGCATTTGTTGCCGGATTATCTATCACTACAAAAGCTGAATTTGTAATATTTACAATGCCGCCATTATTTAGAATTAAACGTGCTTGTGCAAAACTACATGTCGATATAAGTACAAAAATAAAAAGGTGTAGATATTTTTTCATAGTGTTTATTTTATTGTCAAAGATAAATAGAATTAAAAAACAAAAAATCAAGGAAAACCATGAATTTTGATTTCTAAGGAAAACCGCGAAATAATTAGGGTTAGTGTTTTTAGACGTAGAGTAGAAATAACTACATACTAAAGTTATACAATATATTTTTAATATGTAATGTTTTTCTCAAAAATAATTGATACGTTTTATAGTACAATAGAAACTTATCAAACGGTCGTTTTCATTGAGTATTCGGTAATTTAGAGCAAACCTTTGGTCGTTGGCAGCTCATTTCCATCTCTTTTTATGGCTATTTTTATGGATTTTGCAACTGCTTTGAAGATAGCTTCAATTTTATGGTGTTCGTTATCGCCTTCCGCTTTGATGTTGAGATTGCATTTTGCTGCATCCGAAAATGATTTCCAGAAATGAAAAAACAATTCGGTTGGCATATCACCTACTTTTTCTCTTGAAAATTTAGCTTTCCAAACTATCCAAGGTCTTCCAGAAAAATCAATCGCCACTTGCGCTAACACATCGTCCATTGGTAATAAAAAACCATAGCGTGCAATGCCTTTTTTGTTTCCAAGTGCTTGCAAAAATGCTTCACCTAAAGCGATTGCAGTATCTTCAATGGTGTGGTGTTCGTCGATGTGCAAATCGCCTTTTACTTTTATATCTAAATCACAACCAGAATGTTTGGAAAGTTGTTCTAACATATGATCAAAAAAACCTAAACCAGTTTTGATAGTCGATTTTCCAGTTCCATCTAAATTTAGTTTTACAGAAATTTTTGTTTCATTGGTTTTTCGTTGAATAATCGCAATGCGTTCAGGTGCTTTTAAGAAATCATAGATATCTTTCCAATTATCAGTTTGCAATGCAATAGATTTTTTTAGTTCTTTTGCATTTAATTTATTGTCGTCAATTTTATCTGCACTTCTACCAATTAGAATGCCTTTAGAGCCTAGGTTTTTTGCTAATTGAATATCCGTTAATCGATCACCAATTACAAAGGAATTTTGCAAATCATATTTTGAAGTGTCTAAATATTTTATCAACAAACCAGTGTTTGGTTTTCGCGTTGGTGCATTGTCTTTTGCAAATGTTTTATCAATTAAAACATCTTCAAAAAATATTCCTTCTGATGTAAAAATATCGAGCATTAAAATATGAACTGGCCAAAATGTTTTTTCTGGAAATGCTTTTGTTCCGAGTCCATCTTGATTGGTAACCATCACCAATTTAAAATCTGTTTCTTCTACAATTTTCTTTAAGAAAGAAATTACACTTGGTAAGAACTTTAATTTCTCAAAACTATCAACTTGAAAATTGTCTTTTGGTTCATCTATCAATGTTCCATCTCTATCTATAAATAGTATTTTTTGCATGTTGTAAATTAAGATTTATAATTTTTTAAAGCTGAAATAAATTTCTCATTTTCTGCTTTTGTTCCAACTGAAACACGCAGACAACCTTTTAGCAACGGCGCACTATTTCTATTTCTAATAATTACCTGATTGGATAATAAATATTGGTACACTGCATTAGCATCATCTACTTTAAATAAAATAAAATTAGTATCTGATGGATAGATTTTCTTTACAATTGAAATCTTATTTAATTCTGTGTTCAAATATTTTTTACCATTCAACAGATCAATAATAAATGCTTGTTTTTTAGACAAATTACGAATCGCTTCTAGTCCTAACTGAATCGTATGTTGTGTAATATTATAAGGCATTTTTATGGTATTCATAAAATGAATTATTTCATGATTTGCAAACAACATACCTAATCGAGCATCTGCCATTCCATAAGATTTTGAAAATGTATTTATAACTACTAAATTTTGGAATTCATTCAACCTATTTAACCAACTTTCATTTCCACTAAAATCTTGATAAGCTTCATCTATCACAACCAAACCATCAAAATTATTTAAGACAAATTCGATGTCGTTCTTATTTATTAAGTTACCAGTTGGATTATTGGGTGAACAAATAAAAACGATTTTTACTATGCCTTGTTTAATCTCTTTATTGTTTTCATCTTTCAAACTACTCGTATTTGTTGACTTTCCTAGCGTTGAAAAAAGTTCATTTGTATTTATCTGGAAATCTGATTCATTTAACAACACATCAATTACCTCAATATTCATTATTTTTGCTGCATGTTCATACATAGAAAAAGTCGGAGAAAATTGAACTATTTTATCCAATCCACTTCTGCAGAATGCTTGAATTAACACGTTGATACACTCATCGCTACCGTTGCCTAAAAAAAGTTGAGTTGGTAATACATTATAAACGGTTGCGATTTGATTTTTTAAATCAGATTGTAATGGATCTGGATAACGGTTGTGTATTTCTGAAGTTACAGATCCTAAACTATTTTCATTCGCATCTAAAAAAACACCATCTTTACCATCGTATTCCATGCGTGCAGATGAATAGGCTTTCATGTTTAAAACATGCGGACAAACTAAATTATTTATTTCAATTTTTTGCATACTAAATACCTTAGCGTTCTTATTTATTATTAACTAATCTTTCAACCTTATAGAAACAGCATTCTTGTGTGCTATTAATTCTTCATTTTCTGCCATCACTTCAATCGTTTTTCCTAAATTTTGCAAACCTGATTTTGTGATTTTCTGAAACGTAATTTTCTTTACAAAACTATCTAGAGAAACACCAGAATAAGCACGTGCAAAACCATTGGTTGGCAACGTGTGATTAGTTCCACTTGCATAATCACCAGCACTTTCCGGTGTGTAATGGCCAATAAAAACAGAACCAGCGTTCACTATTTTTTCCACAATTTCTTCTGCATTTCTGATTTGCAATATCAAATGTTCAGGTGCATAAAAATTACTTAATTCAATCGCTTCATCCATATCTTTTACCAAAATAAGTTTACTGTTTGCTAATGCTTTTTCTGCCAATTCTTTTCTTGGCAAATCACGCAATTGTTGGTCGATAGCGAAATGTACCAAATTCAGATATGCTTCTTCAGTAGTTACAAATATTACTTGACTATCTGCACCATGTTCAGCTTGCGACAATAAATCTGCTGCAATAAAATCTGGTCGAGATTCATCATCGCCAATCACCAAAACTTCACTTGGTCCAGCTGGCATATCTATTGCGATTCCATCTTTATTTACTAGTTGTTTCGCTGCAGTTACATATTGATTTCCTGGTCCAAAAATTTTATACACTTGTGGAATTGTATCTGTACCATAAGCCATGGCTGCAATGGCTTGTGCACCACCAACTTTAAATATTTTTTTAATTCCACACAAGTTTGCTGTATATAAAATTGTTGGATGAATTTTGCCTGCTGCATTTGGTGGTGTGCATAAAATAATTTCTTTGCAGTCGGCTATTTTTGCAGGAATTGCCAACATCAAAACAGTAGAAAACAATGGTGCTGTACCACCTGGAATGTACAAACCCACTTTTTCAATACCGACTGATTTCCGCCAACAATGAACACCTTCTGTTGTTTCAATTATTTCTACTTTTGTTTGTTGTTGTTGATGAAATTTGAAGATATTGTTATATGCAATTGCAATGGCTTGCTTCAATTCTTCTAAAACTAACGTTAATGCTTCTTCTATTTCTTTTGCTGAAACTAATATTTCAGTTAATTCAACATTATCAAATTTTTGAGCGTAAAATTTCAATGCTTCATCGCCACGTTGTTTTACGTCTTCTAAAATTGGAATTACTTTTTGTTCGATGTCTGCTAACGATTGTGTTGGTCGTTTCAAGATGTCGTTCCAGGTTTCTTTTGATGGATATTTTATAATTTGCATAAATAGTATTTTACCGCAAAGCACACAAAGGTTTTACGCAAAGTGCGCTAAGGTTTAATAAATTAGTTTTTCAATTGGCATCACTAAAATTCCTTCTGCGCCAGCTTCTTTCAGTTGTTGAATTTTTTCCCAAAAGTCTTTTTGTGTAATTACTGAATGCACTGAACTCCAACCTGGTTTTGATAATGCTTGCACAGTTGGTGCATTGATGCCTGGCAACAAATCAAAAATTTTAGGTAAACTTTCGTTTGGTGCGTTCAACAAAATGTATTTATTTTTTTGTGCACGTTTTACCGCTTCTAATCGAAATAAAAGATTATTTAAAATCTCATTTTTTTCCGCTGATAAATTTTTATGTTTTACCAAAATTGCTTCTGATTGAAATATCTGTTCAACTTCTTTCAAGCCATTACTTAATAAAGTTGAACCTGTGGAAACAATATCACAAATAGCTGTTGCTAAGCCAATGCTTGGTGCAATTTCCACCGAACCAGAAATGACATGAATATCAGCTTTTACATTTTTAGCATCTAAGTAATTTTGCAGAATTCTTGGATACGAAGTTGCAATAGATGTGTTTGCTAAATCGTTGATAGAATTGTATTGCATGTTACGTGGCACGGCCAATGACAAACGGCATTTTCCAAAACCCATTTTCAACACTTCATCTACTTTTTTGTTAGATTCTACCAACACATTTTCGCCAACAATGCCAATATCAGCCACACCATCTTGCACGTAATCAGGAATATCATCATCGCGCAGAAACAAGATTTCAATTGGAAAATCATATGCAGCAGTTACTAATTTTCCTGAACTATTAGGAAATGAAATATCACATTCATTGATGAGTTTGATGGATTCTTCACTTAAGCGACCTTTTTTTTGTATGGCGAGTTTTAATTTTTGCATAAAACAAATTTACTTTTTTGAGTATTAACTAAATAAGAAATAATAAGGATTTGGAAAAAAATAGATATAGCACTCCTAAGAGTGATGAAAAGTTGAAGCAAGAATGTGTAATTGTGCTAACATGATTTCAAATATAAAAAGAAAAAAGCAGTTGTAGTATTAAGGATTTGTTAGATGCTTATTTTATGGTGTAAGTTATTGATGGTAATTTTCTGGACAAACCATCAACACCTTTTACTTTTATTTCTTCAAATATCACTTTATCACCGAAAGTCAAGTAAGGAAGTACTCTGAAAAATTGTGCAGACATAAATGAACCTGAATTTGAAATCACAGGAAAGTCATCACATTTCTTACAATTAAAAATAACGCTAAAACTAAGAATATCGTACATACTTCTAAGCAAGCAATTTGGAATTATTACATACAATCGCTGTGCTTTTAGTAATTGATTTTTTGTAATCAAACCAACTGGAATGCTGTCTAATACAGTAACAGGATTGCTAATAAAATCAACTCTGAAAATTTGTTCTGCCAATTTTTGCATTTTACTATTATAGACGATAATTGTATCTCTGTAATTGTATTTATTGCCGTACAAATAAAATGTACTAAAATTCCTGAAAGCGCTTTCTTTTAAATCACCATAGCTTGAATGAACATAGTATTGTTTAGAAGAATCGGTGCCTTCAATTTTCATTCTATTATCAATGCCAACATACAAAACTGCAGAATCTGGAAAAATTAAACTTTGGTTTAGAATTCTTATTTGTGAAAATGAATTTCCAAACGTAGAAAATAATAGTAGAATTATGAGTCGTTGAATGTTCATTAAACTATTTGAAACATATAACGAAATAGATGCTGTTTTATTATGAAATAGCTTTATTTTTACAAATAATATTTTGTCTTATGAAGAAGTCTATTTTCAGTTTTTTACTTTTTATTTTTTTACTAAATGCACACGCAACCAACTCTGCTGTTGTTAAATTTGACATGTATAAAAAAGCATTTTTAGAACGTTTTTGGAAATTAAATCCAGAATGGGCAAGTTCAATTGGCAATCAAAAATATGCGCAACTATTATTAGTTCCAAATGATTCGCAACGTATTAAAGAAGTTGCATTTTATACAAAAGAATTAAAATTTCTGAAAACATTTCCATTAGCTACTTTATCAGATTTAAATAAAATCGATTATAAAATAATTGAAAACGAACTCCAAAAAAAGATTTGGCAAATCAATGTTTTGAAAGATTATGAATGGAATCCAACCAATTATAATGTTGGCGAAACCTTCGCCACTTTCTTCACCGAAAATCGAACACCATTAAAAAAGACGATAGATGCATTTTATGCAAAATTAAAAAATGTTCCTGCTTATTTTGAAGCAGCAAAAGCCAATATCAAAAACCCATCGAACGAACATTTGCAATTAGCTATTGAACAAAACGAAGGTAGTTTATCTATTTTTGAAAATGATTATGTGGATTCTGTAAAAGCATTGCGTTATTATCCGGAACACGAAGATCAATTATTGAAACGCGGAAAAGAAGCAGTTGCTGCCATCAAATCATACATACAATTTTTAAAAGATTTTAAAAATGATACACCACGTTCGTTTCGTTTAGGCAATGAGTTTTATGCTGATAAATTTAAATACGAAATTCAAAGCCAATATACTGCTGATGAAATTTTTGCAGCTGCTTTACAACGTAAAGAATATTTACACAACGAAATGTATATAATTGCGAGCAAACTTTGGCCAAAATATTTTGGTTCGCAAACCATGCCGACAGACAATTTAATTTTAATCAAAAAAGTCATTGATACGATTTCTGTTCAACATGTAAAAGCAGAAAACTTCAAACAAGAAATAGAAAAACAATTACCAGAATTAACGGCTTTTGTGAAAGCAAAAAACTTAATTTATATGGATCCTACAAAACCGTTAAAAGTGCGCAAAGAGCCAGGTTACATGGTTGGTGTTGCTGGTGCTTCGATGAGTCCACCAGGTCCATACGAAGCGAAAGGTACAGCGTTTTATAATGTTGGAACCTTAGAAGGTTGGTCGCCAGAAAAAGCCGAAAGTTATTTGCGCGAATACAATAAATATGTGTTACAAATTTTAAATATTCACGAAGCCATTCCTGGACATTATGTGCAATTGATGTACAGTAATCAATCGCCGTCAATTATAAAATCAGTGTTTCAAAACAGCACTATGATTGAAGGTTGGGCCGTTTATTCAGAATTGATGATGCTGGAAAATGGGTATGGAAATAATGAACCAGAAATGTGGCTGCTATATTACAAATGGAATTTGCGTTCAACTTGCAATACCATTTTAGATATTTCTGTTCATACAAAAAACATGAGCGAAGCAGATGCGATGGATTTATTGGTTCGACAAGCGTTTCAACAAAAAACGGAAGCTGAAGGAAAATGGCATCGTGTGCAAGTGACGAATGTACAGTTAGATTGCTACTTTACCGGTTTCAAAGAAATTACTGATTTAAGAAATGATTACAAAACAAAATTAGGCAACACTTATACCGTAAAAAAATTCAATGAAAAGTTTTTGAGTTATGGAAGTTCACCTGTGAAGTATATTCGTGAAATGATGTTGAAATAATTTTTTCTTTTTAACAAAATAAAAGTTGCGCATTTGGAAAATAAGATGCAACTTGAATTGACGATTGCAATCGAATTATAGACTTCTTAAAAACAGTTCTAAAGCGCCTAAAGGGCGCTTTTTTTAATGTATTGTTTTTTAATTACCAATCTTTTATGTAACTTCATATGAACACAAAAAAATCACCATGAAGACACATTTATTTTTTGTTCTAATCGCAACATTATTTATAAGCTGTAAAAAAGAAAACAACATAGATGAACGGAATGCTCAAACGCCAGACCAAACTGAAATAAACAAGTTACGTCTCAATCAAATACAAACATTAGGTAGCCACAACAGTTATCATATCAGAATGGATGAAAAATTATTTTCATTCTTAACGACCATAAATTTTCTTTTACCAGAAGATTATAAAGTAGATGGTTTAGATTATGAACATGAGCCATTAGAAATTCAACTTAACAAATACAAACTACGTAATTTTGAAATTGATATTTATGCAGATCCAGATGGCGGTCGGTTTTATAATCGTCAGGGAAATATTTTCAATGGCATTCCTGTTGCTTCTGGTATTGATGAATTAAGAAAACCTGGTTTTAAAGTATTACATATTCCAGATATCGATTACAAAACACATTTTTACACATTTAAAAGTATGTTGCAAGCATTAAAAACTTGGTCCGATGCACATCCAAATCATATTCCAATTACTTTATTAATAGAGACAAAAGAAGAAACGGTTGGTGATATTTTAGGATTTTTAGGTTTTACAACTGCTATAAAATTTACACCAAGTTTATGCAATGATATTGATGCAGAAATCAAATCGGTATTTGGTGATGATTTAGCAAAAGTAATTACACCAGATAAAGTTCGCGGCTCTTATCCAACATTAGAAAAAGCAGTTTTAGCAAATCAATTTCCAACCATTGGAGAAAGCAGAGGCAAGTTTATTTTCTGTATGTTAGGTGATGCAAAAGATGACTATTTAGCCAATCATTCATCTTTACAAAACAGAGCTATGTTTGTCTTTTCTACCAGAGGAAAACCAGAAGCTGCCTTTTTGCAATTCGATGATAGCAGAAGCAAGTCTGTTCAATTAGTACAAGCAATAAGAGATGGATATTTAGCACGAACTCGTGCTGATGAGCCAAACAATCAAAACCTAAGCGGTGATTATTCAATGCAGCAAGCTGCGTTTGCAAATGGTGCGCAAGTTATTTCAACTGATTACTACAGAGCAGATCCAAGATCTATAAATTATCCGTCAAAATACAAACCATACTCTTGTCAGTTTCCAAATGGAGATTTAGCACGAATCAATCCAATTTCGGCTGCCGATAAACAAGGAATTGGTAAAATCGCTGAATAAATATAAAACCATTTTTTAACCACTTAAGGCACATAAGAAACAAAGAAAAATTTAAAGGTAATAAATTAAGCGAACAAGAAAACTAAGCTTTCTTGTTCGCTTATATTTTGTAATCTTCAATTAAAACTACAGTTTCTTAAGTGTCTTAAATGGTTATTTTTTTAGTTAAAATTATATTGATTGTAGTATTATAGTATTAAGTTATTAGAGTATTGAATTTAGCAATTGATGCTTATATTTATACATGCTAAAATCACGTTCAACGATTCTGTTTTTTTTACTGATTAGTTTTTCTTTTCAATTAAGAAGTCAGGAAACCATTCCATTTGATTCGCTAAAAATAAATCAGATTCAAACGCTTGGTAGCCATAATAGCTATCACAAAAGAGCCAATAAATTTGTGTTGAATTTTTTGAAAGGATTGCGTGGAATCTTACCAAAAGAATTTAATCCAAAAGATTTAGATTATGCGCACGAACCATTACTGGAACAATTAGATTCTTTTCATTTACGCAGTTTTGAAATTGATATTTATGCAGATCCAACAGGTGGACATTATTACAAACGCAAGAAAAATAATTTATTAGGAAAACCAAAACCATCAAAAATTGAAGCGTTGAAAGAACCAGGTTTTAAAGTGTTTCATATTCCAGATGTTGATTACAATTCGCATTACATCACCTTTAAAAGTATGTTACTCGATTTTAAAAAATGGAGCGACCAACATCCAAATCATTTGCCAATTTATTTATTAATTGAATGCAAAGAAGAAACCGTTGCAGATAAATTACCAAAATTACATTTCGTAAAATCAATTCCATTTTCACCAGAAATTTGCAATGATATGGATACTGAAATCAAAGCAATTTTTGGTGATAGTTTAGATAAAATAATTACACCAGATGATGTGCGCGGCAATTATGCAACACTCAACGAAGCCGTGTTGGCTGGTAGTTTTCCTACTGTTGCGGCTGCTCGTGGCAAATTTATTTTTGTAATGATGGGTGCTACTACTGCTTACGAAAAAAACCATCCGAGTTTGAAAGACAGAGCCATGTTTACGTTTGCATCACCCAACCAAGCAGAAGCTGCGTTTATAAAACATGATGATGCGGTTGGAAACGAAACCACTATTATTGATGAAGTAAAAAAAGGATACATCATTCGTGCAAGAGCCGATTCTCCGAACAACCAAAACAGAAGTGGTGATTATGCTGCACAAAAAGCTGCCTTTTTATGTGGTGCGCAAATTATTTCATCAGATTACTACACACCTGACCCACGTTATAAAAAACATCCAAAGAAGTTTAAGAATTATTCCACCAAATTAGGTGAAAAAAATCTGCGTGTAAATCCTGTGAATACCATTGGCAAACAAGTGATGGATGTGAAAGAGTAACTATCTATTAATGGTAATTTTTGATAAATAATTTTCATCATCACTCACAATAGAAACAATATACATTCCATTCGGAACATCTAATTGAAGTTGCAACGTTTCTTTATTTTGAATGGTAGAAGAATACACTTTTTGTCCTTCTATATTTACAACTTCAACTAAACTATTTTTATTTCGTATTTCATTTGGAATAGCAATAGTGATATTTCCATTCGATGGATTTGGAAACAAATCAATTGTTTTCACCGAATTATTTCTTATTGCAGTTGTGATATTTTGATTCATAATTCTGTATAAAAAATCCGTTGTCTTTTGCAGCACAAACCGATGTGTTGCCGTGTCACTTTCTCTGTCAACTGGATGACCTACATAATTAATTGGATAGAATTCTGCGTATGTTCCTAATGATCTTACTTTTGGAAATATTCTGTTATCACCATAAAATTGTCCAAAATGACAAGCTACCGTAATAAAACAACCAGCATCAAAAGGCACCGTTAAATCTGGATTGTTGTGAAATGCTAAGTATTGAATATTTCTGTTGTTATTGATAAAATTCACATCAGAAATAGCGCCACTGCAACTCACCACAGCTTTAATTCCTTTTGTTGTATAGCCAGGATTTCCGCTGTTTCCATCAAAGCCACCAGTAGTGTTGTAGCCAGCTTTAAACCAAAAATTCATTTCCGCAGTATCATCTAAAAAAACTGTATGCAACATAGTAATAGCACCAGCAGATGAACCATAAATAAAAATGCTGTTGGTATCTACTTTGTAAAAATTATTATTGGTTGCCACATCTTTTTTAATGAATCGAATGGCAGCTTTCAAATCTTGAGTGGCGCGCGCAATAGCACGATACCAATTATAAGGATCGGCAAAATTTAAGAAAGGTGAAATCAAAACCGATTGCTCTACTCTATACTCTATGTTCGCTGTTACATAACCTTTCTTTGTAAAAAATTCTGCTGTTTTATTGATTCCTTGATCCGTTCTGTCACCACCAACAAATGAACCACCATGTACAAAAAATATAATAGGTCGAAAAGTTGCCGTATCATCTTGCGGTTCGTAAACATCCATTAACAAGTTTGTGAGTTGGTTTTTATTGTCGTAGTTGCTGCCATATTGAATATCAGCATGTTTGGTGACAGCAAAGAGTTCATCTTTATACCTTAATTGAGCAAATCCAGAAAAATAAAATATACTTAAGAATATGAGTGTAAAGAGTTTTTGCATCTGTATGTTTTTTATACTTTAAAGATATAGAATATACTTTTAAATCCTGTTTTTTAATACGCAATTTTTCACAGCAACAGTTGTCCTTTATCATTATTTGTTTTTATATTGCATCTAATAAAAACAAAAAAATGGGTATTGGAATTTTATCTTGGATAGGAATTGGTTTAGTAGCAGGAATTATTGGAAAAATGTTGAATCCAGGAAAAGACGCTAGTGGTTGGCTCGTTACTATTTTAACTGGTGTAGTTGGTGCATTTCTAGGTGGATTTATTTCTAGATTAATTGGATTTGGAACCGTAGATGGTTTTAATATCAAAAGCATAGCGATTGCATCTGTCGGTGCCTTTTTATTTTTATATGGAAAGAAAATGATACACAAAGGTTGATTTGAGTTTTGAGTTTTGAATTTTGAGTTTTGAGTTGATGCCATAACGTTTAGCGCGCGGCTCATGTCTCATATGGTATTGATTAAAATAATCTTTTATTGGAACGCATTGGTTATACTCTTATGTTAAAATCCGGTCGTGAGACCGGCAGCATCATTAGACACGAGTTGTCCTGCGGAAAACTCGCGGCAGTTTGATCTGTATGGATACACAGAATGATTTATGGCAATTGTCCCACGACTTGTATCTATGAGACTCATCTATTGTAATTTCATTCAAATATTTTTCTATTATTGGTGTTATTACCATTGATTAAATTCTTTAATAAAAAGCGCTAATTGCAGTATTTTATTTGACTGAATAAGGATTGATAACTGTTGTTATCTGGCTCAATGTCTAACGCTTTATTTATGTATTTTTTGGCTGTATCACATTTGCCTTTTTTTAGACAGGAAAGAGAATATGAGTAATATAAACTTCCTTGTAATGAATTTTCCATTTTGGCTTGCTCTAACGCCTTTTCAAAATATTCTATTGCTCTATCATTCATGTTTTGCTCTTGCATAAGAGTTCCGTATTTGAACCAAACGAATGCATCTTTATCATTTATCTCAATAGATTTTTTAACATAATCTTCAGCTTTTTCAAATTGTATTTTTGAAATATAGCTTCCAACTAAATTTGAATAGAACATTGATTTTTCATTATTGTTTAGACAGTATAAAAGTCCTCTTTCAAGATTTTGTATTTCCAAATCTGTATTCTCAACTGACGAATAATAAGATGCCAATGTGTTATAATGATCAGAAACGTCTTCTTCAAGTGCTACTGCATATTTTGCATTTTTTACTATGCCGTTTTCCCATTCGTTTCTTGTTAATGAATTATCTCTTAAAAAGCACCAAGCTATAAAATCGTATGCTCGACCTGAAAATGGGTCAATCTCAATAATTTTTTCAAGTGTTTTTCTTGCTTCGGAATAATTTCCATCAACATATTTTTTTGTTGCAAAAGATAGAAGAGTATTTATCCAAATGACTTTCCATTTTCCATTTTCATTAATTAGTGAGTAATAATAACGATTGTAAATAGTGTCATTTTTGAAAATTGATTTCTCATCAACTTTAAATCGTCTATAAGTTGGATTGTTTATGTCCACAGGAAAACTTGATACCTTGCTTTCCAAAAGAGTTTTTGAATTTGATATACTGTCAGGTGTATGTCTGTCTTTAAGAAACTCGTCTTTTGTTGCGAACTCTTTTGATTTGCTTGAAAGAAATTCGTCATAAATTTTTTCATCTTTATGTTCATTCGTCAATTTTCGATATGATTTTATAACTTCTTCTGGATTTGTAAAATCTGTCCTGTTGCAAGAAAGCAAAATTGTCAGTCCTAAAATACCGACCAATAAAGTAATTCTGTTCATAATGCTGTTATTGTTGTGTCATCCTATCATAGCCTATGACGGCTGAAAATTAGTGACGGTTTTAAGTGTTTAACGCAAACTGAAACTAACTTACAATTTAAAATTACTACATATTATTTAATTTACCAAATCTACCACAACTATTGCCAATTTTTTGTTGTAGGCTGTTTTTACTATCACAGCGCAATGATATTTCTTTGAATAAACAGGTCGTTAACCTTTGATAAAATACTTTCCTTCACGCAGTGGTTCGTGTCTCACGAACCAAACCAAATGTTTCGTGAGACACGAACCATGGCAGTAGAATGCAGCATGCTGCATATAACTTGCGTATAGATATCCGAAGGTGCCAAAACTAAAAAATCCATTGCCGTAGCAATGGATTTGGTCGTATAAGTTGGTTTATATCCTTTCATTATTTATCTAGCAGCCACATTTTGAAAACATCAAAATTGGCAGACATGTTTATGGATTTTTTCTTTCCGTTGATGATGCTTTTTAAGCGTTCCGGAATTTCTACTTTTTCACCAATTAAAGGTTCTACCACATCGCCAAATTTCACCGGATGCGCAGTCGCTAAAATAACACTATTAATATAGTACGGATTCAAATCATTATCGTCTACAAACTGATCCATTGCCATATAGCCAACTGCAGTGTGCGGACACAACACATAATTAAACTCTTCAAAAACATCTTTGATGCATTGAGCCGTTTGGTCGTCATTGTAGCTGTATGCAGCAATATCTTGTTGCACCTTATTCAAATCATTTCCGTACAAATCCATCATGCGAGCAAAGTTGCTCGGATTGCCAACATCCATGGCGTTTGATATGGTTTGAACCGAAGTTTTGGGTTCGTATTTTCCAGTTTCATGATACAAGGTAAACACATCGTTCGAGTTATTGGCTGCAATCATTTTTGCAATGGGCAAACCCATTTTTTTCGCAAACAAACCAGCCGTTAAGTTGCCGAAATTACCGCTTGGAATAGAAAAATACAAAGGCAGCGATTTATCTTCAAATTGTTTGTAGGCATAAAAATAATAGAACGATTGCGGAATTAAACGTGCAATGTTTATAGAGTTCGCAGATGATAAGGTCAACTTTTCATTTAATTCTTTATCCAAAAATGCCTCTTTCACCATGCGTTGGCAATCATCAAAGGTGCCATCAATTTCAATTGCGGTAATGTTGGCTCCAAGTGTAGTAAATTGTTTTTCCTGTATATCACTCACCTTTCCTTTCGGATATAGAATGGTAACTTTTATGCCTTCTACATTTAAAAAACCATGCGCCACCGCAGAACCAGTATCACCAGAAGTTGCCACCAAAATATTGACTTCTTTATCATTATTTCGTAAAAAGTAACCCATCAATCGACCCATAAAACGCGCACCAAAATCTTTGAACGCTAAGGTGGGTCCATCAAATAATTCTAAAATATTATAATCACCCACTTCAATTAAAGGTGCATCAAAATCATAAGCATCTTGTATAATTTTATTCAATTCATTCGTTGGAATAGCATCGCCGATAAAGTTTTTAGCAATATGAAACGCCATTTCCGTAAACGTATAATTATCCAAATTGTCCCAAAACGTTTGCGGCAACAAAGGAATTTCAGTTGGCATATATAAGCCATTGTCTGGCGGAAGTCCTTTTAAAACGGCTTCTTTCAAATCTACATCAGGCGATTGATGTTTGGTAGAATAGAGTTGCATACTTATGATTGCTTGTTTTCTTTATTTTTTTTTATAGAATGATAAACCAGTAAAGCACATAACAAACCAATAACTAAAGGTGTTAATTGTTGCGTAATGGTTTCTATCTCTTTTAATTTAGTTTCTGATGTAACATATCCAAATAATGAAGTTGCAATTAATAAATAGGGCACTAAAATCACTAAAAAAATAGCAGTAACAATTAGCACTTCAAATTTGTATTTAGAAAAATCAATTAACATAAATAGTTTAAACTTACTGGATAATAAGATGTGAAGATGGCAAAAGGAATAGAAATTCTGAAATATAAAGTATTACTTCTTTGTGAAATTGAAATGAAACTAGAAAAAGCATAAAAAACTACACTATATATACCATTAACACTTTATAGAGCAATCTGATTTTAAACCACATAAGGCACAAAAGAAACAAAGAAAAATTTAAAGGTAATTAACTAAGATTGTAAGGAATCTAAGCTTTCTTTTTATCTTAATTTATTGTTGTCTTCTATTATTCTTCAGTTCCTCAAGTGCCTTATGTGGTTATTTTTTTAAGCTATTTTATATTAGCAATTGATATTATTGCCTATTTTTATAGATAACAACTTATTCTATTGGCAACACGATTTGTATATCATCAACGCGTAAAAAATTCTATTTGGCCAACACTGTTTAAAGTGCTTGGAAGAACCATGTTTGATGCACCCAACGTAATTCCAACAAAAGAAAGAATCGATGAATTTGAAAAATACTTCATGCATGGCGATGCTTTAGCTGATAAAGCAGCACAGGAATTATTTATGTCAGACAGAAAACATCTACAAAGTTTTCGATTAATGAATAAAGTATTGGAACAAGGAATTGACGAAGAAGATGATGTTCCTGATTCCTTTAAACAATTGATTCAAGAAGCAAACACAGCACCAGTTTGGCTCGATAGAAATAAAGTAGAACACGGTGCAGCAATTTGCAGACGCTTAGGCAGCCACGCGATGGCGGTGCTTGGTGATTTGGCTTTATTGGGTGGATATGCAAACACTGACATATCCAAACCGCTTGTATTTACAGGTGCTTTGAAAGGCGAAAGTACCTTTGACCGCATCAGCGAAACTTCACAATTCTGGTTTGATGTGACGCGCAAAGGTGCGTTAGAAAAAGGTGCAAAAGGTTTTAAGTCTGCCATTCGTGTGCGTATGATGCATGCGATGGTGCGACAACGATTATTACAACATCCAAAATGGAACAGTGAACTTTGGGGTTTGCCTATCAACGAAGCTGATTCGCTGGCAACCAATGTTGGTTTTAGCATGGCCATGATTTATGGATGCAAATGGTTAGGTTTTTATTTACCCAATAAAGATATTGAAGCCGTCTTGCACTTGTGGCGCTACATTGGTTATTTAATGGGTGACGATGCCGACTGGTTGCCGAAAACTACCGAAGAAGGTTTGCAGTGTTTGTTGCTGATTCATTTATCGAATGAAAATAATCCGGACGAAGAAAGCAAAACACTGGCAAAAGATTATCTGAATAGTTTTAAGCCAAAAAGTGATGTAAAAAACTGGAAACAATACATCAATGATTATTATTTCTTCATGAAACACAAAGCATATGCTGAGTTATTAATTCCTTTTGATTTGTATAAAAAGTTAGAGCTGCCTTCTTCCAACTTAACATGGATGCTGGTACCGTTAGTAGAGTTTCCAAGCATTTTTATTAAAGACAGATTGCGCGCATTTATCCCTGCATTGCATAAACAAATAGAACAAGAAGGTGCAAAAGCACAGGAAGAAGTAATCTCAACAAGAATGGGTGAACGACAAGCAAGTTATATACCGAAAGAAAATCATTGATTTATAACTTTAGAAAAGTTCTGTTGAGAAAGATTATAAACTTTTCTAAAGTTGCGCAACGACAATCAACAACACCAAGGTTGCAATGCTTCTAAATCTTTTACGCAGGCATTTCCTTCTTGCAGCATTCCATCTTTTGCATCAACCATTCGCCAATGCATACACGTATTAAAAACTGGTTGTGCTTCTACAAACAAACAACGCAACTCACCGCTTTCGTAGTTGCATCTTTTTTGTATGGCACGAAGCAATTGTTCGTCGTGCAGATGTCCGTCGCCAAAATTCCAACCTAACACCACACCAGCAACGAGTTCGCCATCACGCCAAATATAATCATCTATATTATCTACCATCTTTGGAATGACTTGCTGTAAAATCCTTCCATGTAAGTGCATAGCTCTGAAAGCTATCACTTTTGATATTAAAGAGTTTGCTGTTTTTTCATCATAAAAAAATTGCAATTGTTTCATTACGGTATGCGTAGACTTTACGATATGATCGTCCAGTTTTTCTTCTGTTCCTTTTTTAAATAACCACACACTGTATGCCCAATTTCCTGCGTAATAGCGCATCGATACTAAAAACGAAACCCATTTAGGAAATAAATTTCCCAGCAATGGCAACAAGAAAACTGCAATAAATAAAACGAGCATCAACACCAATGAATGCAAACTAAAAATACTGACAGTTGCATAGTTTCCGAACAAAACAAATGCGCCGTACACCATGATAAAATTCCATTCTAGCGGCACAGCCATTGGTATGCTTGATGTTATGTATAAATGAAAGAAAAACATAATTACTAATGCAATCACTGTGATTTGTCCACCATTGCCAAATACTAACATCAACGGAAATGCATATTCTATGATGGTTCCGAAATGTGCTAAAAATTTTGATAATTTACTTGCTCTTAAATCATCCGGAAAATTGATGTACATTTTTTTGCGCAGCCAAGGAATTTGTAAAATTGCACTATTACTAATCATTACGCCAATCACAGAAGGAAAATGACGGTTTAATTTTGAAGTAGCAGCCCAAAACCAAATGGCTAGCCACACTATTTTAGTTGCAGGTATGGCATCTAACGGAAATAAAAAACAAATCAACGCGATGTAATAATGCTCACCACGCGCTGATAAAAAAATCGTTTTATCGAATAAAGCAGCAATAGGCAACACGATAATAATTGGCAATAAAATAAGTGGTGTGATGGTGGTGCTAATTAAAGCTTTTACCAGAAAAAAAATAAACGCAATGTATAAAATCACATCTAAGATAGTTCGTTTATCGCTTTTGAAAACTGCAGGAAATAAAGGCATTTTGATAGTACCTGGTCGCAAGAAATGAAACACGGCACCAAATGGTGGAAAATAACGTGCAGTTAACGGACCGCTGCCACAACCCATTCCAATGCTCTCAAACAACATGCTCCAAAGAACTGCTTTACATAATGCATCTGACTGAAACCACCATGTTTTAATAGTTTGATAGCTTCCTAGACTTTCTGAAAATGAACAGAAATAAAACCAAACACCAATATAAAAAGCAATTTTTAAAATATAAAAAGAATAGACTGCCACCGGTGCGCCATAACCTTGAATGGCCCAGGCACGACACAACATCAACACGCGTTCGTTGAATGGTTTTTGTTGCCATTCGTCATAATCAAAAGGAAGTGGTTGTGGTGCAATGAGTTTTTTAAAATCCATGTTTTCTTAAAATTAGAATTTCTATGTAAATTAAATATACCACTTTTTCAAAAAGCGTTTATCTATTCTTTAGTAAAAAAAATAGTTTGTAACTCAGCCACATAAATAAAGCATAGCCAATCCAAAAAACAGGTAGTGCAAAAATGATAAGAAAGTTATAACCGTGAAATCTTCCTGCATTTTCACCTAATGTCCAATCAATTAAACTGAATGAAAAAAGAAAAGCTAATACGAATACTACTGGAACAATTAGATTGCCATACCACAATGGTTTGTTGAATCTTACTTCTTTTATTTTGCTTTCAGCAATTAGATATTTTATATGCAATATGATTAAAACAATTAAAATCAAAACAGCAATACCAAATGGTTCCATTGCAATTAATATGGATGAAAGCTTAGAAATTTTGGGTGACACCTGAATACTTAATACTTCAGTGGTTATATTTTTTAATTGCCATGAATATTCTTTGTTGTATTGATTTTTAGATATTGCAATTGGTTTTCCAATATTCGATGAATCAATTTTAAATGGTGTTTCGGAATGAATTTTTATCGAAATATTTTCAAACGATTTCCAGAATTTAGATGGATAAAGCGAATACTCTATAGTTGGTTCTTTAAACCAGTTATGCCTGTTAAAAGAGTTCAGCGCAAAGTAATAGACTTCAATAGTATTCGTACCTTTTTTTAAAGCAGCATTGAACGCAATTAAATCATCAATATAAGCAGTCACTGTTTCTGTTTCGCTGAATGGAACATCTATCCGTTCATTCTCTAACACCTTCAGATAACTAAACTCTTTTTTGATTTCTGCAGCAGTTATTTTTTTTAAGATCTTAGGATCTTCATAGTTAGCACCGTTTATCACTACTTTGAAATCATGTTCATAATTGGAAGCAACAAACAACAACGGCAACACGGCAGCTGTATCAGAATTAATTTCATAGGTTACTGTATAAGCAGCATTTGCAAGATTCTTTTCTAATTCTATATCTATAGTTTCTTTAGTAACAGAAACATCTTTAGAACCAATGAACAAACTATTTTGAGTTCCTTTAATATATGGATTTGCCATGTTGGCAAACATCTTATTATTGAAAGATAATAAACAAATCAGTAAGTAAAAATAAATTCTATGGTTTGACATGTAGTTTTTGGAATTATGCATATACAATATACCTAAAAAATAAATGCTTGTGTCTTAATTTTTATTAATAATTACTCAGCTTGTTTTTTACTCAACTGTATTCTGTTTCGTGCAATATCTACTTCTAATACTTTTACTTTTATGGCTTGTTGTAGTTTTACTATTTCATTTGGGTCTTTGATAAATTTATTTGCCAGTTCTGAAATATGAATCAATCCATCTTGCTTAACGCCAATGTTTACAAAGCATCCGAAGTTAGTGATGTTGGTGACCAATCCAGGCACGACCATGCCGACATGAACATCGTTAATAGTTTTTATGGTTGGATCAAATTCAAATACTTGTATGGCTTCACGCGGATCGCGGCCCGGTTTTTCGAGTTCTTTTAAAATATCTTTTAACGTTGGCAAACCAACATCTTGTGTTACATATTTTTTTAAGTCGATACTTTTTCGCACTTCACTATTGTTCAATAATTCTGCAATACTTACACCTTGGTCTTTTGCCATTTGTTGTACCAGCTTATATCTTTCCGGATGCACTGCACTGTTATCCAACGGATTTTCTGCATCAGCGATTCGCAAAAAACCAGCTGCTTGTTCAAATATTTTATCGCCTAAACGATTCACTTCTAACAACTCTTTTCTCGTTTTAAAACTTCCATGCTGTGTTCGGTATTGCACAATATTTTCAGCAGTTGTTTGTCCCAAGCCTGCCACATACATCAGCAAATGCTTGCTTGCTGTATTTAAATTGACACCAACCTGGCTCACGCAACTCACAACTGTTTCATCTAAGGATTGCTTTAATAAAAACTGGTTGACATCATGCTGATATTGTCCAACGCCAATGGATTTCGGATCAATCTTTACTAACTCAGCTAACGGATCCATTAATCGTCTTCCGATAGAAACCGCGCCGCGCACCGTAATATCTTTGTCCGGAAATTCTTCGCGCGCTACATCAGATGCTGAATAAATAGAAGCACCATTTTCATTCACCGAAAAAATCAATGGCTTCTTTTCCCAATGTAATTTATTGAGCCAGTCTTCTGTTTCTCTTCCAGCTGTTCCGTTGCCAACTGCTATCGTTTGAATGTTATATTTATACAACATCGCTCTTACAATTTCTTCAGCGTCTCTTACTTTATTAATTGGTGGATGCGGATAGATGACTGTTTCATCCAATAGTTTTCCATTGGCATCTAAGCAAACTAATTTACAACCAGATGCAAATCCTGGATCTAATGCTAAAATTGGTTTTTGTCCAAGTACGGGTGCCATTAACAATTGTCGTAAGTTTTTCACAAACACATCAATCGCTTCTTTGTCTGCTTTTTCTTTGGAACTGCTTCTGAATTCAAACTCAATAGAAAATTTCATCAATCGTTTGTATGCATCTTTTAAAGCAATGGCAACTTGTTCAGCTGCTGCGTTGTTGGCTTTTATAATTCGTTGATGTAAAACTTCCAGTAATTGTTCTTCTTCTGGTGCAATGTGTAAATATAAATAACCTTCGTCCTCGCCTCTTCGCATGGCTAACAAACGATGTGATGGACAACTTTTTAATGGTTCTTGCCAGTCGAAATAATCTCTGTATTTCTGTGCGTCTTTGTCTTCTTCTTTACCAGCAGCAACTTTTGTTTTGATGGTAGCGAAACGTTCAAATTGTTGTCGCACTATTCCACGCACCATCATATCTTCATTCAGCCATTCTGCGATGATATCGCGTGCGCCTTGCAAGGCATCCTCTATTGTTAGCACATCATCTGTAATAAATGTTTCTGCTTTAGATGCTACATCGCGATCTTGTTGTTTAAAGATGATCGTTGCTAATGGCTCTAATCCTTTTTCTTTAGCAATAGATGCTTTTGTTTTTCTTTTTGGTTTAAACGGCAAATAAATATCTTCTAAAATAACTGCATCGAAGCACGCTTCTATTTTTGCTTTTAGTTCATCGGTCAATTTTCCCTGATCTTCTATAGATTTTAGAATAGCCGTTTTGCGTTTTTCTATATCTCTAAATTTTTGTGCACTGCTTTTTATCAACCCAATCTCTACTTCATCTAGCGTTCCTGTTTTTTCTTTTCGGTAGCGTGCAATGAACGGAATGGTTGCGCCTTCGTCTAATAATTCTACCGTGGCAATAACCTGTTGTATATCTATTAATGTTTCTTTTGAAACGAGCTGAAATAATGTTTGCATATAATTTTGAAAGGTTGCAAAAATAGAATAAAATTCAACATAGAAAAATGCAGAAAGAAGAATGTTATTAACTTTTAAAATTTGATTTCTGTTTAGAATAATGTTGCTAAAAACTGCGTAGCTGTCAGGCTGAGTTTATCGAAGCCATTTTAGTTGGTAGTCCTTCGATAAACTCAGGATGACATGGACTGTAATTCATTAACAATAACTTCTTAAAACTCAATTTCTGTTTCGCTGGTTAATTCTTTCAATGTTTTAAGTTTATCTACTTCAAATGGAACACAGGTAGTTTTTGGTTTGTTTAAGTCTTTGCTAAACATATTTCCACCAGTGCTGGTACATTTTTTTTTGGTTGAAAAATTAACGCTGTTTTCTGTGGTTTCACCTGTGCTTTTCTGAAAAGAGCTTTCATCATAACCTATTAGTTCAAACTGATTGTGCTGATAGCGAAACGAGTAGGTTTTATTGGTCACCGACCATGAGCCGCAACTTAACCAGTATTGCAATTTAAGTTTTAAAACATCTTTTTTAACTTCAAGTTTACCTTCATCCATTGGGTCGGCGAGACAAGGTGTCTCTTCGCTGCTGGCAGTAGGAATTATATTTTTATTGACTTCGGCAGTTTTGTAACCACCATATAACTCACCAAACAAGATGATTAAAATTCTTGGATTTAAGTTGAGCGTATCGGAACCTAAGGCAGTATTTTTTTTAAGGTTTAAGGTTGATTTATTTTCTACGATTAATATAAAATCATCGACACCATCTTTGTTTAAATCACCATTGGCAAGCGCAATTTTTTTCCAACCTTGCGGAACAAAATCTTTTACCACATTTCCACTTGTTGGAATAATAGGATTGTTGTTTTGCGCGATGGAAAGTATGGTAGAGAATAAAAGGATTAGGACGATTGTTTTTTTCATTGTTGATAGGTTTGTAGACTACTTAATATTAAGTTCTTATTTTTTAGCAACAAAGTTCTCTTTAATATAATTATCAAGAACTATAGCTTTATCAGTATCTAAAATAATTAATTCCTTTTGTATTTCTATCAATAGATTTTTACCTAAATCAAATATTTTTCTTATATTTTCAATATTATCATTATTGATTATGACTAATTTCATTATCTGTATAACTCCTAACATTGTTTTTTGTTTTTTTTCATCAAATAATTTTGCCTGAATACTTTTATTTATATATTCTTCAGCTTCAATAAAATCATTTGTAATAAGACTGACTTTACTTAATAAAAAGTAAATAAAGCTCTTTGTCTTTATTTCCAATTCATTTTTTAATAATTCATTTAATATTATTTGACCTTCATCATAATTATGGCTTGACATGCAATATTTAGCTTTAAGAATTTGAAAGGAAATTGATTCATCCTTATACTTGTCAAGTAAATTGCCTATTTCTACCAATTTTTTTTGTTCTATATCATTTATTAAAGCCGCATCAATCCATTCTACTATTTGCAAATGAATGAATGAATTGTTTTTCTTTTTTTGAAGAAACGATAGAATAATAGATGTATTAAATAGCGAACTCAGTAAAACTGTTTTTTCTTCATTTAATAAAAATAATTTATCCAATAAATCTACATTAATATCATTAATATCAATTGTCTTTTTTGCCTTTGATTCATATCCATTTTTATCTACAAATCCATTTTCTATAATTTTATGAAAATCTAATAATTCACTTTTAGTTGAAACTTTTTTTAATAATGATGAAGTCGAAAAAACATCTAGTTCTAAGTTCTCTGTTTTCATTTCGTTAAAATGCTTCAACGCTTGTTCGTATTTTTCTGATTTATTGATTAAGGTTGAATAGCTTGTAACATTAGGTTCTAAGTTCGCTGCTTTCATTTCGTTAAAATGCTTCAACGCTTGTTCGTATTTTTCTGATTTATTGATTAAGGT
>CALLKF010000091.1 GCA_938008535.1 uncultured Saprospirales bacterium
ACACAAATGTTTTTTGATAATGCTGCTTATTTTAAATTTGTAGATGATTGCCGTAAAATTGGAATTAATGTTCCTATTATTCCTGGTATAAAACCAATTACAAGAATGGCGCAATTAAACAGCATTCCATCTGCATTTTTTATCAATTTACCAGAAAACTTAGTAAAAGAAGCTAAAAAATGTGCGGACGATGCTGCTGTAAAAGAATTAGGTATTGAATGGTGTATACAACAAAGCAAAGAGCTCGTTCAGTTTGGCGTTCCTTGTTTGCATTATTACACAATGGGTGACGTTAAAACTATATCCAGAATTTGTACTGCTTTAGTTTAGACTATCAAGTTAGTCAAAACCATCCTTGCGATGAATCGTGAGTTCATCCTGTAAATGAATTTTTAAAGGAACAAATTCTTCCGCAACATTTACGGTATCTAAGCCAAATTCTTTGTATGGTGGATAGCTAATACCAGCCAATGCCTCATATACTTTCATAGCAAACATATTTCTGGGTTTCAAATCATTGTCTTCAGATAATTTTGGTTTCACAAAAATAAATTTAAAATCAGCTTTTATATTATGTTCTTTCATAGATGGATATCTGCTATATTCATCAACTTCTCCATTTTCTACCATTTGCTCTACGACTTTCATAAAGAGTCGGTTTACTTTGTGTTTTACTTTGAATCCAAACTCTAATCTCACAAAGAAAACTTTTTTGGGTATAATAGTTTTTACATAAAAACTTCTTTCATGTTCATGAGGATAATCTAAGGTATCTACATGTATAAACCAATAAACATCTGCACGTTTTGGTTTTTGTTGAAAGATAGAATATATAATATTAGAATCTACATTCGCTGATTTTTTGGATTTTTTGGACATAAATACCAGATTGGTTGCCTCTTTTGGAATACTTTCATCGTTTTGAATAGAATTAAACATCGGTATAAAGTCATCTAAATTAACCAAATTATTAAAGCTATCTCGAATAGTACGTGCTTTATGAAGGAAAAATAAAATCAGAAAGGTAATACAAGCCATAAAAAAAGTGAACCAACCACCATAAAAAAACTTTTTGAGGTTAGAAAGAAAAAAAACTACTTCAACCGAAAAAAACACCACTCCAATTACGATTATTAAAATAACGGATTTTTGTTTGGTTCGAAAAAACAACAATAATAATGCTGTTGTCATTAACATGTTTATAGTAATACTTAATCCATAAGCAGCTTCCATATTACTTGATTTCTTAAACAAAATAATTATGAGTAAACATCCTGCAAATAATATCCAGTTTATGGAAGGAATATAAATTTGCCCTTTAGACTCAGCAGGATAATGCACCTTTAAGTTAATCCATAATCGTTGTTTTATGGCCTCACTAATTAACGTAAAGCAACCACTAATTAATGCCTGGCTTGCAATAATAGTTGCTACTGTTGCAAGTATGATAAAATAACTTAAAAATTTTATGGGTACGAGAGAGTAAAATGGACTTCTTTCATTTAGCAGTTCTCCATCGTGTTGTAAACACCAAACAGCTTGACCTAAATAGTTTAATAACAAACAGCTTAATACAAATACCCAACTTGTTTGGATGTTTTTTTTTCCGCAATGACCTAAATCGGCATACAATGCTTCTGCGCCAGTAGTACACAAAAACACGGCTCCTAAAATCCAAAAACCACCAGCATGATGAGTAAGTAATTTAATTGCATAATAAGGATTGAAAGCCATTACTACTTGTGGATATTGCACTACTTTTATAAAACCCAAAACACCAATAACACTAAACCATAACAACATTATTGGTCCAAATGCTTTTCCGATGACGCTTGTTCCAAACTGCTGAAAGAAAAACAACAACAATAAAATAGAAAGCACAATAGGAATAGTTGGTAATTCTGGATACATTAAATTTAATCCTTCTACTGCTGATGAAATTGAAATTGGTGGTGTGATAAATCCATCTGCCAATAATGCTGAACAACCAATTAATGCTGCTATTAAAGGCCATTTTGCAGGATGTTTTTTTACCAAAGCATATAAAGAAAATATACCACCTTCACCTTGATGGTCTGCCATTAATGCCAAATAAACATACTTAAACGTGGTGATAAGTATTAATGTCCAGAATATGCATGATACAGAACCAAGAATTAATTCTTTATCTATGGTACTTTTGCCGATAATTGCCTGCATTACATACAATGGCGAAGTGCCAATATCACCATAAATTATTCCTAAGGTAATAAGCAATCCACTAAAACTTAGGTGGTTTTTATTTAATACTTTTTCTTCCAAACGTTTAGTTAAGGTACATAAAGGAATATAAATATTTTAAGATAATTTCATTACGACCACACCAAATATATTAGCTGCGATATCTGCTCTGTCAGACATGTTGGATAAATGTCTATAAACTTCTCGTTTATAAAAAATTGTTTTGATAGTATCTAAAGTAACAGGATCTATAAATAAATCACGAAGTGCTTTTCTATATTGTTTTTCCACTTCTTTTTCGAGTATTTTTGTTTTTAAAGAATGTTCTCCAGCAACTCTTGGATTTTTACTCAATCTTTCCATTGCCATTAATAACTCTTCTGTTTGCATTCTAATTAAAACAACCATTTTATGTATATGCTCATCAGGTTTTACGTTTAAAATATGCATTTCGTCTATAGTTGTAACAGTATAATCAACCATATCATATAATGCATTCGAGATATTTAAAATGTCTTCTCTGTCTATAGGTGTAATAAATGTATTATGTAAATCATCCATTAAAACATTTCTAATTTCGTCAATCTCATTTATAATTTTTTTGATGTGTTCTATTTTAGAAGGCGTGTCATCCTCTAATGAATGTTCGAGAAATATGATGGCCTCATTTGTTTTTTTTGATTGTTCAATAAGTTGTAAAATAAACTTATCGGTTTTTTCTTCATTAGCACCAAAAATTCCCATAGTTATAATTTAGAGATGAGTAGTATGATAAAATATAATATTGCTGAAAGTATTGCAGTAATAGGAATTGTTAAGAACCACGCATAAAAAATATCTTTTAAAACGGTCCAGCGTACTTTAGAAATTTTATCACCAGCACCAGCACCCATAATAGACATACTTACAACTTGAGTAGTACTAACAGGACCGCCTAAAAATGACGATGTTAGAATAACCAATGCAGATGCTAATTGCGAAGTAAAACTATGTATAGGTCGTATTTTATAAAATTTACCGCCAAGTGTTTGTATAATTCTCCAACCACCTAAAGCAGTGCCTGCGCCAATAGCTGTTGCACTAATGAGAATTACCCAATAAGGCACCACAAATTCTTTTTGATAACCTAATACCACCAAACCCATGGTGATAACACCCATTGTTTTTTGTGCATCATTGGTTCCGTGACTAAGTGCTAATGCAATGGCTGTTGGTATTTGTCCGTATTTTAATCCTGTATCTGCTTTTGGTGAAGCGTTTTTTAATATGCGTTTGGTAATTAGCATAACTAACCAGCCAACGGTAAAGCCAACAATTGGTGAAGCAAAAAGTGCAATTATTATTTTCCAAAGGCCAGCCATTTTAACTACTTTAAAACCAGAACTAACAATAACTGCACCTAAGATACCACCAATTAATCCGTGTGATGAACTTGCCGGAATTCCAAAATACCAAGTAACTAAATTCCAAATACTAGCACTTAATAATGCTGCAATAACAACATAGATAGTTATCGATTCTGGTGCTGTAACTTCGTGTCCAATTGTATTTGCTACCGCAACACCAAAAAGAAACGGTCCGATTAAATTTGCCACCGCTGCAAGCGTAAGTGCTGCTTTTGCAGACATTGCTCTAGACGAAATCATAGTAGCTACTACATTAGCACTATCGTGAAATCCATTAAGGAAATCAAACAACAGTGAAATGCCAATTAGTATAATTAACCAAACAAGAGGTGTCATAATTTTTATATACTAAAGTTATAACATTTTAATTTATTATGCAGATGATTAATATCATGTAAAAAGCAAAAAGCACATCAAATTGATGTGCTTTCTTTTTCATAGTTATAGTTTTTAGTATAGTTATATGGTGTTTATATTGTAAAACTATATACAATAAAATCATTCTTTCCAGAAAATGAGTAAGTGGTTGTTTTAAATGAGTATTCGGTAAAAAAAGGATAATTTATTCTCTGAAATTCAGCTTTGGTAAACTCCAATTATATTTTGTAGCTAATAATCTAAATCCAAAAATAAATAAAACACAAAGTATAAAATTGAGCTGTTCTTCTACCTGCAATAAATGCAAAATTACAAACAATGCAGATCCTAATAAACAAGGTGTTGCATACATTTCCTTTCTGAATATTAATGGAATTTCATTTAATAAAGTATCACGAATAACACCGCCAAAAATTCCTGAAACCATACCTAATACAACGGCTGCCAATAAATTTACTTCAAACGAAATACTTTTCTGAACGCCAAGTACTACATAAATAGCCATTCCAATCGTATCGAAAATACTGAGCGTTCGTGATAAACGTATAATATATCTTCTAAAAATCAACGTAAAAAAAACACCTGCAAAAACTGCCATTAAATAATTGATATCATGAATCCATGCTACTGGATAAGCACCAAGTGTTACATCGCGAATAGTTCCACCACCAATCGCAGTAATAAATCCTGTAAAAAAAACAGAAAAAATATCGTGATGATGTTTCTTGTCAGATGCAGCCAAAGCACCGGAAATAGTGAATACAAATGTTCCAGCAATATCAATAGCAAAAATTAATGACATGTTGTAAAGATAAAGGTTATTGGTTATATCTTATAAGATTCAAATATCGTGATTGAATTTCTGATTAATCAACTTTTACAAACATATTTTTAGCAGCATCGTTGCTAATCGTAATTTGTTTTTTATCGTTAATTATGATTTGCATGGTATCGTCAAATGCTTCTTTGTCAACTATTTTTATTTTGTCTTGTAAAGAAATTTGAATCTTGTTTAAATACTTTAAAAATGCAGTGGATTCATCATTTACATTAGCCAAAACATATTGCTTTTTAAGTTTCGCATCTGTTAAACAAATCACATTTGACATAGAAAAATTACCTTTCTTATCTGGAATCGGATCACCGTGCGGATCAAATTTTGGATGACCTAAATATTCATCCATTCTATCAATCAATTCATCAGATTGTATATGTTCCAATTGCTCGGCAATATCGTGAATTTTGTCCCAAGTGAATTTTAAATTTTTCACTAGAAACGTTTCCCAAAGCCGATGTTTGCGTAATACTTGCACGGCAATTTGTTTTCCATTTTTACTTAACGAAACACCATAATATTTTTTATATGCAACTAATTTTTTATCAGATAGTTTCTTCAACATATCGGTTACCGAAGCAGCCGAATGTTCGAGTTTATAAGCTAGATCATTTGTTTTTACTATATTTTCGTCTGCAATTTCGCTTAGTTGGAAAATATATTTCAAATAATTCTCTTCGGTAGCACTTAATAACATTTCGATAAAATTTTAAGCGAATCTAAAAATTATATTAAATAAAACAAAATTAATTTTTTAACATTGTGCTGTAATTATGTCACCAAATACAAAAAAATGGCTTTTTGAACGCACTTCTGTGTCGTTACCTGAAGTATTTTCAAGTATCGAAATTCCAAAAACGGCATCCTTTTGGCGCAAACTATTCGCTTTTGTTGGACCAGGCATGATGGTTGCCGTTGGCTATATGGATCCAGGTAATTGGGCAACTGACATCGAAGGTGGTTCACGCTTTGGATACACATTGTTGTCTGTTATTTTAATATCGAATTTATTTGCCATTTTATTACAACACTTATCCTTAAAATTAGGCATTGCAACTGGCCGAGATTTGGCACAAGCTTGTAAGGATTCCTATTCAAAACCAGTTAGCATTGTATTGTGGATTTTATGTGAGATTGCCATTGCTGCCTGCGATTTAGCAGAAGTGATTGGTTCTGCGATTGCTATTAATTTATTATTTGGTATTCCATTAACGGTTGGTATTATCATCACTGTGTTAGATGTGCTGGTTTTATTGTTGTTACAAAACAGAGGTTTCCGTTATTTAGAAGCTTTTGTTGCAGGTTTAATTTTTGTAATTTTTTGTTGTTTTTCGTATGAGTTGCTAATGGCAAAGCCAGCATTTGCTGCTGTTGTAGGTGGTTTATTACCAACAACCGAAATTATAAAAAATGGTGATATGCTCTATATTGCAATAGGAATTTTAGGCGCCACCGTGATGCCTCATAATTTATATTTGCATTCAAGCATCGTGCAAACACGCAAATTTGCTCGCGATGATGAAGGCAAAAAAGAAGCGATTAAATTTGCCACCATTGATTCAACTGTTTCGTTGTTGCTAGCTTTTTTTATCAATGCTGCGATTTTAATTTTAGCTGCTTCTGCTTTTCATTTAAATGGTCATCAGGAAGTTGCAGATATTTATGATGCACATAAATTATTAGAACCTGTGTTAGGTGTAAAAATTGCCTCCACATTTTTTGCGATTGCTTTGTTAGCTGCTGGACAAAATGCCACATTAACTGGCACTTTAGCTGGACAAATTGTAATGGAAGGTTTTATTGAAATACGACTAAAACCGTGGATTCGAAGATTACTTACACGTTTAATTGCCATCATTCCAGCGCTGATTGTTGCTATCGTTTATGGTAAAGAAGGCACAGGAAAATTGTTGGTGTTTAGTCAGGTTATTTTGTCGTTGCAATTAAGTTTTGCGGTAATTCCATTGATTACCATTACAAGCAATAAAACCAAAATGCAACAATTTGTAAATAGCAATTTGATGAATATAATCGCATGGATAATTGCTATAATTATTATTGGATTGAATGGATTTATGTTGTGGAATATTGCGACACGATGATGTTGCTCACAGATTACACGGATTTTCACAGATTTTTTTCACGCAAAGGAATAAAGAAGCAAAGGTTTTTTTGCTTTAAAAATCATTTTAATCAAACGAATCTCTTAAATCTGCAATTTATTTAGCTTCATACCATTTATTATATTCATCAATTATTTTTGGAATATCATTATAGGTATAAATTCCATCTTTTATTTTTTGGCTTAATTCTTTATTGTCTGACAAAATATAACCCAACTTTCCATCTTTAAAATAATTTTTATTTGGATGATAAATCACATCGTTATTATATTTAATTACGAATTCGTTTTCTAACAACTCTGCTGCTGACAACACGCCAATTACACCAAAAGCTGCACCAGTCAACATACCGTTTGTGTTGAAATACTCATATAATTCTAGAGTGCTGTTTTTATTATTTAATAAGTGGTAGAATTTTCTTTTATCGATTGTTTTTTTCTTTAAAAAGGTTTTATTGAGTGTATAAAATTTATACATAACACTATCCACCATCACTTCAAAACCATTTATTTTTTTAGCATTTAAACCTCGTACTTTGTTTTTCTCATCTAAGTAATGACCAAAGTTTTCGATGTATAGTTTCTTTACGATATTTCCAGATAAACTAGTTAAATGAATTTTTGTTATTAATGTATCGCCATTTAGTTTTATGATTTTCCCAACTATATAATCGAACTCAATTTCATTTGATTTTGAAAAATAAAACGCAAAAAGAAATAAACATAAGAATGTGATTTTTTTCATCATAAAAATCAACTGTTATTTGTTAATTTCAAATGTGAACCATCACAAAACGGACTACTTTTAGTGATTTTGCAATTGCATAATTTTACTGTACCGTCTTTTTTTGCTTCAAATAAAATGGGTTTGTGTTTTGTACCGTGATGTGAGCCATCGCAAAACGGTTGGTTTTTACTTCTGCCACATTTGCACCACAAATAATTTTCTCCTTTCTTTAATTCTACCGTTATTGGTTCGTTCGTTTTAGTAAATCCTTTTATATAGTTTTTTGATAATTCACTATTGGTATCTTTTGCTTTAACAAAAGGATAAAAATAGGTTTCCGTCCAATGTTCTTTTGGATCATTTTCTAAACCAATATTCGATGGAAATTTTCTGGTAAAAGTAGCAGTATTAAACAATTGATCCCAAATAGAAAACATATTTCCATAGTTACCATTTGGGTCGCTGATACCATCAATTTTTGATTTACCATGATGTGCATAATGGAAAGCTGGTGTTACAATTATTCGCTCTATTACAGTTATAAATGGATGCAAGAATTTTATTTTATATAATGGCTGGTCCCATTTTACGGTGCTGTGAGAGCCAATGATTACAAGCTGTTTCAGCACAAGACCAACAGCAACAGCAATGCCACCACCTAAAAAAGTAAACGAAGCCATCCACCAGATATTTGGCATCAGCAAATAATATAAACCAGCATTTCTGTAAGAAATAAAAAATCCCATTTCTTCTGCTTGGTGATGTGGTCGATGCAGTTTCCATAAAAAATCATATTCATGTCCGCTTCTGTGATACCAGTATTGAAGTAAATCATCTATCAATAAATAGATAGGTAGTAAAATCCAAAAGCTTATGTGGTTTATTGAGTTGTTATAGGATGGACAAATTGTATTTCCGATAGCAAAAACTGCAAGTATGATTAGTGGTTTAATTAGCATCGTTAATACTACAAAACCACCAGCTTCTAAAATCCAATCGCTAAAATTTTTAGTTGTCTTTTTTAATTGACCAGAAATTACTTCTATCAAGCTAAAAAATACAATAATGCTCAATACAATTTGTGCATTATATGTGTTTATGCCAGTAAGGAGTTTTTCCATTTCGTTTATTTTCTTGCCATTACTTTTTCTACCGCAGCAATAATATCTTTTGGCATCAAACCATATTTTTCTAATAGTTGATCTGGTGTTCCGCTTTCGCCGAATGAATCATTTACGGCAACATATTCTTGCGGATATGGTGTATTTTGAATTAGTACTTGAGCAACAGCATCGCCTAAACCACCATTGCGTTGGTGTTCTTCAGCTGTAACAACACATTTTGTTTTACCAACAGATTTCAAAATCGCATCTACATCTAAAGGTTTTATCGTGTGCATATTGATGACTTCAACAGAAATTCCGCGCTTTTCTAGTTCTTGTCCAGCGAGCACAGCATGCCAAACTAAATGACCGCAAGCGATGATCGTAACATCAGTTCCTTCTGATAAATATTGTGCTTTTCCGATTTGAAAGGTTTCATCTTCAGCAGCTGTAAATATTGGCCAAACTGGTCTTCCAAATCGCAAATAGGTTGGACCAACTCTTTCAATAATGGCTTTCGTTGCTAAACGTGTTTGGTTATAATCGCAAGGCACGACAACTGTCATGTGTGGCAACATTTTCATCAAACCAATGTCTTCTAAAATCTGATGCGTAGCACCATCTTCACCTAAAGTAAGTCCAGCATGCGAGCAACAAATTTTTACATTTTTATCTGAATACGCTACGCTTTGACGAATCTGATCGTACACGCGACCTGTTCCGAAATTAGCAAAGGTAGTAGCTACCGGAATTTTTCCACCAATAGCCAAACCTGCCGAAATACCAATCATATTAGCTTCTGCGATGCCTGTTTGTATAAAACGTTCCGGAAAATCTTCGATGAATTTTTCCAGTTTTAACGAACCGATTAAATCGGCACAAAGCGCCACCACATTTGGATTTGCTTTTCCTGCTTCGTGAATACCAACGCCAAAACCTGAGCGTGTATCTTTTTTATCTGTGAAAGTGATGTTTTGTAAACTCATTTTATTTTTTCTTCTTAATTATCAAATTTGCCAATTACCAAATTATTTCATTCTAATAATCACCCAATGTTTCTTCCAATTGCGCCATTGCACTTTCTAGTTGCGCATCGTTTGGTGCGCTGCCATGCCATTTGTGCGTGCCCATCATAAAATCAACACCAAAACCCATTTGTGTGTGCATTAATATTGCAACTGGTTTTCCTTTTTTAGCTTTTAATTGCGCTTCGGTTAAGGTAAAAACAACATCATCCATTACATTACCATTCATTTCCAATACTTCAAAACCAAATGCTAAAAACTTTGCCTTCAAATCGCCTAAATCGCACACTTGTTGTGTAGAGCCATCAATTTGTGCATTGTTCCAATCTACCGTAACAATTAAATTATCTACTTTTTTAGCAGCAGCAAAAATTAGTGCTTCCCAGATTTGTCCTTCTTGTAATTCACCATCGCCTGTTAAACAATATACTAACTTATCATCGCCATCCATTTTTTTTGCTAATGCGGCACCAATAGTAACAGAAATACCTTGTCCTAACGAACCACTTGCAATACGAATACCAGGCAAGCCTTCGTGTGTAGTTGGATGGCCTTGTAAGCGCGAATTGATATGACGAAA
>CALLKF010000092.1 GCA_938008535.1 uncultured Saprospirales bacterium
CCAAAGCATCCTTAATTGGCTCTGACAAATTTAATGCAGAACCAAAAATCGGAATTGAATTGGATTACAACAAAAAAATATTTTTGAGATTGGGATCTAATAATTTTCAAAGTGAATTATTAAATGATGGCACAGGAAAAGAACAATTTACGTTCCAACCAACCGGAGGATTAGGTCTTCGTATTGGAAAAATAGGAATAGATTATGCCTTAACCAATATCGGAAATTTAGGTGTTGGTTTGTATTCGCATTTTTTCTCTGTCAGTTTAGACTTTTAAGTGTTTTAAATTATATTTAGGAGTTATGTAAAACAATCCATATGTCTTCTTATCTGAAGTTTATTATATCTTAACTGTGTCGAGTAGAATTATTTTTGTTCTCATTTATATTGTTTTACTACTACATTTTACACATTGCAAATCCCCGGACACAACAAATCAATGTTCCAATTTTGAACTCCATGAATTAATAAAGCAGGTATCCAAATCAAAATCACTGGAAGAATTTATACTCCCCGAATCATCTGATTTTGCAAACATTCCACAAGACACCAGCAATCCCATTTCAGAACAAAAAATTAAATTAGGACAATTTCTTTTTTTTGATCCAGCCATTTCTTTTAACCCTAAATGCACTCCAGCTGCAGGGACTTTTTCTTGTGCAACCTGTCATTTTGCAGAAGCCGGTTTTCAGGCAGGAATTCGACAAGCCATTGCAGGAGGTGGTAGAGGATTCGGATTTAATAGACAAAAACATCCACTCTGCGATTCTTCTGAAATGGATGTTCAAATGATTCGAACACCAAGTATCGTCAATTGCGCTTATCAGGAAGTCCAATTGTGGAGCGGGAAGTTTGGCGCTACGGGTCCCAATTTAGGAACGGATTCATTATGGCCAAAAGGCAGTTTTGTCGAATTGAATCGATTGGGAATGCAAGGCGTTGAGACACAAGCAAGAGTGGCTTTAGAAGCTCACGGAATGCGCATGAGCCCCAAATTAGTCAGCGAAACAGAATATCAGGCTCTCTTTGATTCTGCTTTTATTGGAACCGATGCTAATTTAAAATACCGAAGAATAAGTATGGCTAAAGCAATTGCCGCTTACGAAAGGACCGTACTTACGAATAAAGCACCCTTTCAATATTGGTTAAGAGGCGATACCAATGCACTTACTGCACAACAAATAAATGGAGCGGCCCTTTTTTTTGGAAAAGGAAAATGTGTACAATGCCATAATGGCCCAGCATTGAACTCAATGAATTTTTATGCATTGGGAATGAATGACATGGAAGGCAAAGATATCGTTCAAAAAGATTCTATCAATGATAATCCCTTAGGGAGGGGTGCTTTTACTAAAAAAGAAAAAGACATGTATTGTTTTAAAGTGCCACAATTGTATAATCTTAAAGATGTTCGTTTCTTAGGACATGGAGGTAATTTTTCTAATGTTCGTGAAGTCATTGAATATAAAAACAAAGCTATCTCACAAAATATTAAAGTACCTGGAAAACAGATATCCAATTTATTTATTGAACTCCAACTTACAGTTAAAGAGATAGAGGCGTTAACCGATTTTATTGAAAATGCTCTCCACGATCCGGATCTAAAAAGATATCAACCAACTTACGTTCCTTCTGGATTTTGTTTTCCTAATAACGATAAGTTAAGTAAAGAACAAATGAACTGCAATGTTAAACAAAAAATATTTGAATAGTCTATGAAGGACAAAAAAATAGTGATTGTCGCCACATCAGAATTTGCATTTGACCAACGACTGATTCGTATAGTACAATCCTTTTATAATAAAAACTATCACGTTACTTTATTAACACAAAATAAATCCAATCAGGAATATAATTCATTGCCCTATGAATTCAAATTGATAAATACTTTTTTCAAAAGATCATTTTTATTCTATGCAGAATACAATCTTCGAATATTCATCAAAATGTTATTTTTAAAATATGACTGTATCTATACTTGCGATGCAGATACTTTATTGGCATCTTCAATTATTAAATCCTTAAAAGGAAAAAAATTAATCTTCGATGCCCACGAATATTTTGAAGAGAGTCCTGAAATTATAGGTCATACTTTTACACAATGGTTTTGGACTCAGATATTAAAATTCGGAATCAAACGTGCTGATGTTTGCATTACCGTTTCGAAAAGTCTTGGCAAGATTTATGAACAAAAATATAAGAAACCTTTCGTCATTATAAGGAATTTGCCATATCCTTCCCTGCCATCCAATAAAGAAATGAATACCATTAATATTATTTGGTATCAAGGCGTATTGAATGTGGGAAGAGGTTTAGAACAAATGATTGAAGCCATGATCCATTTACCAGAATATAGATTTTATCTAGCAGGTGATGGGGACATTAGTTCTAAACTCAAAAATCGAGTTATTGATTTAAATCTCACAGATCGTGTATTATTCCTCGGCAAATTAAGTCCCAGTCAATTAAATATTGAAAACCAAAAAGCATGGATCGGAATAAATCTACTGGATCACACAAGTCTGAATTACTATTATTCCTTGGCCAACAAAACCTTTGATTATATACAAGCAGGAATTCCGCAAGTGTTGATTGGTTTTCCTGAATATATTGTGTTGAATAAAAAATATAATATTGGAATTGTAGTAGAAGAGTTGACGATTGTAAATATTGAAAATGCAATTCAAAAATTAATTCAAGATAAAAATTTGTATAATCAACTACAACAAAATTGCCTGAAAGCACGCGAAGAATTGTGTTGGGAAAATGAAGAAAAAAAACTAATAGAAATCTATCAGAAATTATAATGGAAGACTCACAACTCATAACTCACGACTCACGACTAAATATCATTTGCTTTGATGTGCCTTTTCCTGCTGATTATGGTGGTGCGATGGAAGAGTTTTATAAGCTAAACTCATTGCATGATTTAGGTGTGAAAATCTATTTACATTGCTTCGTTTATGGCGATAGAAAACCACAACCAACATTAGAAAACTATTGCGAAAAAGTATTTTATTACGAAAGAAAAAAATCCATCATTGATATTTTTTCATCTATTCCTTTTATTATAAAATCAAGAGAAAATAATGACTTGTTGCAAAACTTATTGAGCAATGATTTTCCAATATTATTTGATGGTACACATAGTGTTTTTTATTTAAATTATCCTGAATTTAAAAACAGGAGAAAGGTTGTTCGTTTGCACAATATTGAATGGATTTACTACAGCGTTTTATCAAATTCATCCTATACACTTAAAGAAAAGATCTTCTATTTTCTGGAGTATAAAAAACTACGTAAATACGATGCGACACTAATAAATGCTGATAGTTTGTCGTGTTTGTCGCAAACAGATTTTGAATATTATAAAGATAAATTTCCAGATAAAAATATTTCGTTAGAACATGTTTTTCATGAAAATACAACCATAAAATGCAAAACAGGAAAAGGTGATTATTTATTGTACCATGGTAATTTATCTGTATTAGATAATTACAAAGCAGTGATAGATTTATTGAATAATGAACTCAAAAATTGCACACATAAAATTATAATTGCTGGTAAAAATCCATCTGAAACATTGATTGATTTTGTGAAAACGAAATCTAACATTCAGCTTATTGCAAATCCCACGAATGAAGCATTAGATATGTTGATTGTCAATGCTCAGATTTGTTTAGCTATTGCCAATAATCCATCTGGTATCAAGCTGAAATTGATAAATTCCATGTATCGAGGACGATTTATTTTTAGCAATGAATCAGCATTTGTTGGAAGTGGTTTGGATGATTGCGTTATCAATATGAACGATTTTAGCAATGAACTTTTGGATGAATACATGCAAAAAGAGTTTACTCAAGATGAAATAGATAAACGCACTTTTATCTTGAATGATAAATACGATAATTTAAAAAATGCTGCTCAGCTTTTGAAGCAACTTTAGAAAAGTTTGAATGCTATAATTGTTTGAATACGCTTTGATAAACACACGCTTCGATAAACTCAGCTTGACACGTTGTGGTTGATAATACTTTATGCTGTCAGATTATAATTTATGTTGTCAGACTGAGCTTGTCGAAGTCCATTTTTCAAATTCAGCGCGGATAGTATCTGACCATGGAATTGATTTTCCTGTTGCAGGATTGGTGCCAACAATAATACCTTCGCCGTGTGCGCAGATTTCGCCGTTGCTATTCGTTACTTTATGATGAACTATTAAACTTGAATTGCCTATTTTTTTTATAGCAACTGCTATCTCAATATCAGCAGGATGCATGATTTCTTTGGTGTAATTGCATTCTAATTTTCCAACTACAATTCTAACGTTTTCATCCAAAAACAATTGCCACAAATTTGTTTTATTAAAAAACTCCACACGACCTGTTTCAAAATATCTAAAATAAATAACGTTGTTAATATGGTTCCATGCATCCATCTCGCCCCAAAGTACAGCTTGTTTTATAGGAAATGGAAAGTTTAAGTTTTGTATATCCTGAATCATGTTGTAAAATAAAAAAAGTCCTGCTTAATAACAGGACTTTATAGTTGAATTAAAAATTAAGTTTTATTTTTTCTTTGTAGCAACTGTTTTTGTGGTAGAAGCTAAATGATGTGTTTTATCGTGTGATTTATCTAAATCATACATAATAGGTGATGCAATAAATACAGATGAATAACATCCTACTACAACACCGATTAACATAGCAAATGAGAAACCTTTTAAAACTGGACCGCCAAATAAGAACAAGATGAGTACCACAATAAATACGGTAAATGCAGTGTTGAATGTACGTGAAAGCGTTGAGTTAATCGCTGCATTCATCGTGTCTTTCATGTCAGCATTTGGACGCATGCCTAAGTATTCGCGCAATCTGTCAAAGATAATTACGGTATCATTGATAGAATAACCAATGATAGTTAAGATTGCTGCGATAAATGTTTGGTCAACTTCCATAGCAAATGGTAAAATACCATGTAACATAGAGAATAATGCAATTACGACGAAAGCATCATGCGCTGTTGCAGCAATGGCTCCAACTGAATATCCGTATTTTCTGAATCGAATTAAAATGTAAATAAAGATACCAACTAGAGATAAAATGGTTGCCCAAGTGGAGCTTCGTTTAAAGTCACCAGTGATCGTTGGATCTACTTTAGTTGAGCTCATTACATTTACACGTTTGAAGTTTTCAAATGATGTATTTGGAATGTATTTTGCCAATCCTTTATACACCGCATTGTCTACCAAACCATCTACTTCTTTACCAGTTTTTGTAATTAAATAAGAGGTAGTAATTTTTACTTGATTTTCTGAACCAAACTGTTTTACAATTGTACCGCTTCCAAGAACTTTAGTTAATTCATCACGAACTTCGCTTGTATTTACTTTGTTTTCAAAACGTACTTTGTATTCACGACCACCTTTAAAGTCAATTCCCAGTTCAAAACCTCTGGTAAAGAAAGAAGCAAAACCAGCAATTATAATAACTGTAGAAATTGCATACGTTATTTTTCTTTTTCCAATGAAATCGAAATTAATGCCTTGTAAAAAGTTTTTAGTAAAAGGAGTGAAGTAAGCTAATTCTTTACCTTTTTCCATTCTTGCATCTACAATCATTTTAGTAATTAAAACAGCTGTAAATAAAGTGGTAGCAATACCAATCATTAAGGTTACAGCAAATCCTTTTACTGGACCAATACCAACTGCAAATAATATGGCAGCCGTTAAGAATGTAGTGATATTACCATCTAAAATAGCAGATAAAGAGTGTTTGAAACCTTCTTCAACGGCAACACGCAATCCTTTGCCATCGCGCAATTCTTCTTTAATACGTTCATAAATAATTACGTTGGCATCTACAGCCATACCGAGCGTTAACACGATACCAGCAATACCAGGTAAGGTAAGTGTAGAACCAAATCCAGCCATTAAACCTATTAATAGAAGTAAGTTTAGTAATAAAACTAAAATTGCTAAAACACCAGATGTTGAATAGAATAGAATCATGAAAACTACAATTAATAAAAATGCAGCTACCATAGATAATAAACCTGCTTTAATAGCACCTTCACCTAAAGAAGCACCTACTAATTCTTCTTCAATGATACGTGCAGATGCTGGTAATTTACCTGTTTTTAAAACGTTTGCTAAGTCAGTTGCTTCTTGCGCATCAAAACCACCTGTGATAGATGAACTACCACCATCAATTTCATTTTCTACATTTGGAGCAGAATATACTTGGTTGTCTAATACAATGGCAATGCATTGTCCTACGTTTTTACGTGTTAATTCACGCCAAGTACGTGCGCCAACTGAATTCATTTTCATTCCAACTGTGCTTCTTCCTTGTGGATCGGTATCTGGACCAGCTTGTACCACAGCACTACCATCTAAAGGTGCTTTGCCGTTATTGGTATTACGTTTGATTGCATAAATTTCATAGAATTTAGTTTTTTTATCAGAACCCATAAATGGTTTTGCACCGAATAAAAAATCAACTTCTTTTGGAAATACACCTCTAACTTCAGGTATATTCATGTATTCTGTGAATTTTGAAGTATCTAACACATTTACATAACCAATAACAGGTGATTTTTGGAAATAACCTGAATTATCAATATTAGCATTGAAAACAGCCATTAATGGGTTTTCATTTTTGAAATCTTCTAATTTTTTAGAATTAGAAGTATCTTTTTTTTCTTTGTTATCTGTTTTTCCACCTAAAGGATTATTGGTTGAAGCAGAATCTGTATTTCCGTTGGATAATATACTATTTAAAGGATTTTCAACTTTAGCACTGCTGTCTTTTCCTAAATCTTTTTGATTGTCTAAATAATTTTTTAGAGCTACGTTAGCATCATTGATGCTTTTACCTAAATCACCACCACGGTAACATTCCCAAAATTCTAAGTTCGCTGTTGCTTGTAATAATTTACGCACACGCGCTGGATTGTCTACGCCAGCAATTTCAACTGTGATTCTACCTTTGTTTGCTTCTAAAGTTACTGTAGGTTGTTTAGTACCAAATTGGTCAATACGAGATTGAATGATGCTGTACGTTCTGTTGATTGCATCGCCAGATTGTGTACGAATGTATTTTTCAACTGCAGCATCTGAACTTTCAAATGTAAGTACATCCTTATTATTACGAGTAGCAAAAAGTTGAGATAATTTAGTGTCTTTGCTTATTTCTCTGAATGATTTAATAAACAGTGTGATGTAATCTTCATTGTTGGTAATCATTTTTTGCTCAGCCACTTCTAATGCTTTTCTGAAATTTGCATCTTTATTATTATCAGCTAATGAAACCAATAATTCTTTCAACGAAACTTGTAACACAACAGACATACCACCTTGTAAATCCAAACCAAGACTCAATTGTTGTTCTTTGCAAGATTTGTAAGTGCTACCTAAAAATACTTTTTCGTTTGCGATGGAATCTAAATAACGATTTTTTAAAGAGATTCTTTGTTGATGTATAGAGTCTTCGTATAAAAATTGTGAAAGTTGGTTATCTGGATACAATGTAGCCGGATTTTCCATTTTAATACTTTTCTCAGCCATTTCTACTGCTTTTTTCTCAATAGAATTGACTTTAAAAGTGAACGATAAGCAGTATATGCAAACTAAAACAATTAGTGCTGTTAATGCAATCAGTGCGTTTCTTGTACCTTTACCCATAATAAAAAACTTAAATTAGGGCGCAAAGATACGATTTTTAGCCAAAAAACAGAAACGATTATCCACAGATTGTGTTATAAATCAATTAATAAATGAACGATTTTTTTTCTGCTGATTAAAAATATAGCTTAATCCTAATATAAACAGCAATTTCTCTTACTTTTTGATGCCAAAAAGTAAGCAAA
>CALLKF010000093.1 GCA_938008535.1 uncultured Saprospirales bacterium
TACGGCAATCATCTACAAATTTAAAATAAGCAGCATTATCAAAAAACATTTGTGTCACTATATAATCACCACCAGCATCAATTTTTTCTTTCAAATACATCAAATCTTGTTCGTAGTTGGCTGCTTCAAAATGTTTTTCAGGATAACCAGCCACACCAATACAAAAATCAGTTTTTACTGGATTGATTAGGTCATTGTCAAGATATTTGCCATTATTCATGTCGTTGATTTGTTTTACCAAATCCAACGCAAATGGATGTCCGTCTTGTTCAGGAACAAATTTCTTTTCTAACTTTCTAGCATCGCCACGCAAAGCCAAAATATTTTGAATACCTAAAAATCCTAAATCTATTAATGAGTTTTCGGTTTCTTCTGTGCTAAAACCACCACATAAAAAATGAGGAACTGCTTCTACATTATATCGGTATTTTATAGCAGCACAAATACCTACCGTTCCAGGTCTTTTACGCACTGCAATTTTTTCAAAATATCCTTCTTTAGTTTGTTTGTATTCAAACTCTTCTCTATGATAAGTTACATCTATAAATGGTGGTTGAAATTCCATTAATGGATCTAAAACCTTGGTGATAGAATCTATGCTTTTTCCTTTTAATGGTGGCAAAATTTCAAACGAAACTAATGTTTTGTCTTTCTTATCAGCTAAAATATCGGTTACTTTCATTGTAATTTAAATAAATGAACTGCGAAATTAACAAATAGATTGATGATTTTACAAGATAATTTCTAATAGAATGTTGCGAATTCTAATTAATAATTACCAAATACTCATTTCACAGACTATTTTTAGAAACCTGTTTTAAATTTGATTATCAAAATAAATAAAAATGAAAAAGTTACAAATAACAACAACAAGAATTTCTATAGCAATCATCTCTATGCTATTGCTGTTAAGTGCCTGTACTAAAAAATCAACACCTACGCCAGTACCAACACCAAAACCAGAAATTAAAACTATACAAAAAGCGGAATCACAAGCTGTTTATTATTACAGATATTTAAATAATGGTTATAGTACTTCATATGAACATGGAATTACTTTTTCTTCCAATTCAAAAGGTAAAATCACGAAAGTTGGTGGTAAAGTACCTAAAGCAGGAAATTATCGTATTACAGTTTGGGACGATTCTTCTAAAAATGTGATTACAACAACTTATGCAGATTTGGATTCAACTAGCTATAAATATGTAAGCATTACACCAATAAACATAAGAGCAAATAAACGCTATGTTGTTAGCATTAATATTTTAAAAGAAGCATTTGAAATAAGAGATAATACAGGAATAGATTTTATGCCTTTTTATGCAGATGGTATTACAATACATTATTACAGTGATGCAAAAACATCAACACAAACATTTCCAGATCGCCAAACCTATTTATTTAAAATTGCTGGATTGGTAGATTTTGTTTTTGTGGAAGATTAAATCAAAAATATTTTTAAATCAAAAATTAAAAAATTAAACACATGAGAAATCTAATCAACACTTTGGCTATAGTCTTTGTAATAGGAATGGCTATATCTTGTAAAAAAGACAAAACAACAAATGTAAATTTTGAAAATCCGGTACAAGCTGCATCAAAAAACACCACATTGCTGGATTCAACCAGAAATTATCCAGGATTTGACTTTTATGAAATCGGCACTAAAATTTATTTTTCAAAAGCTGGCAAAGTAACCAAATTAGGTTGCCGATCTGGCAACACAGGCAATTTTGTAGTTAGTTTTTGGGATTTCGAGTCTTCTGCATTATTAGCACAAACTACAGTGAACGTTACCGATAAAACAAAATATTTTTATAGTGCTATCACACCTATTGAAATTGTACCTACTAAAAGATACATTATATCTTTGAACAACAATAATGCTGGAGTTCCAGCAGATTATTGGGTCTGCTATAAAAAAGAAGCCAACCCTGATGGAATTGATTTTAACATCTATCCATTTAATATTGGAAGTGTAACTTTTGAAGCACCTTATGGAAAAACATCTGCTACTGCAGTATTTCCAAGTAATCCACTATCTCCATGGAATTTTTTAGCAGGTGCTGATGTGCAATTTGAATATGAATAAAGGATATCTACTCAAAGAAATTTCTTAATGGCTCAACAATTACGTTGGGCTTTTTTTATTGCATTAAGATAATTGTTTTTCTGAATTCCAATTTGTGTCTTTGCATCCTCATTTGTTCTTTTGTTTCATAAGCTTATTGCGAAGACGGAGCGATTAGTTCAATGAATTCTAGATGGAAGGAGAAATAAAAATGTTTAATTTTTACCGAATTCTCATTATAAATAATCACTTACTAATTATAAATTGACATTATGTAATATCTAGACTAACATTGTAGCATAAAATACATACAAAATGAAAAAAACTAATTACTTCGCAATCTTATTCCTAATAATTGGAATAGCAGCGACATCTTGCAAAAAAGATAACAACACTATTAAGGAATATGGCACTAGTGTAAATGCCACAGAAAAACTATTAACGTTACCTATATATGATCCGGTTTCTTATGTAAATAACGGAGGTAGAAATAGAGGATATGAATTTAAATCTTCGAAAAACGGACGAATTACGGAAATTGGTGCAAGAACATCAACTGGTATATATACTGTTACACTTTGGGATTCATCTGCTCAAACCATTTTAAAATCTGTAAATGTATCATCAAGTGACGCCAATAGTTTTTCTTATTCCGATGTTGATGACATCAATATCCAGGCAAATAAGGTGTATGTTATTACAGTAAACAATGCTACTGTTGGTTCAGGAATTACCACATCAGCAGTTTTTTATGGTATTACTACTGGTGCTAATTATTTACCGCAAACCGTTGGCGATATTACATATCTGGCATCCGTAGAAAAATCAACACTAAATCCTTCTTCGTTGTTTCCCTATACCTTTAGTCCTGAGCATGATATTGTTATGGGTATGCCAACTTTTAAATTTGAGCCCAAATTGTGATTTGATCTGCTAATTAATTATAAAAAGTCCAAAGTCTGTCTTTGGGCTTTTTTATTGTCCTATGACAATTGTTATTCTGAATTCCAATTTGTATCTTTGTATCTTAATTTTGTTCTTTTATAATAACTTATTTTGAAAGGTGGAGGGAATAGGCCCAAAGAAACCTTAGCAACCCTAAATGGTTATACATTTGGAAGGTGCTAAATCCTGTCCGAAATTAAATTTTGGAAAAGATAAGTCGAGTTAAAAACTCTACCACAATCAAAATAATTTATTGTTTAATAGAACAGATTTTTCTTTAATAGAAAAACAGCGGTTTATATGAGCGAATTATTAAAACAAATAGCACAAGAGCGCATCCTAATTTTAGATGGTGCCATGGGAACCATGATACAACGCTACAAGCTCGAAGAAGAAGATTATCGTGGCGACAGATGGAAAAACCATTCGCATCCATTAAAAGGCAATAACGATTTATTGTCTATTACTCGTCCAGAAATCATCAAAGAAATTCATCGTCAATATTATGAAGCAGGTGCAGATATTGTAGAAACCAATACGTTTAGCGGAACAACCATTGCACAAGCAGATTATCATTTAGAAGATGCTGTTTATGACATCAATTTTCAAAGTGCCAAAATAGCCAGAGAAGTTGCTGATGAAATGACCGCAAAAGAACCACATAAACCGCGTTTTGTAGCTGGTGCAATGGGACCAACAAATCGCACATGTTCTTTATCACCTGATGTGAACGATCCAGGTTATCGTGCCGTAACGTTTGATGAATTGGTAAAAGCGTATTACGATCAGGCAAAAGCACTAATCGAAGGTGGTTCTGATTTATTATTGATAGAAACTATTTTCGATACCTTAAACGCAAAAGCTGCTTTATTTGCTGTACAAACCTTGTTTGAAGACATTGGTAAAGAATATCCTGTTTCTATTTCTGGAACGATTACAGATGCAAGTGGCAGAACGTTAAGCGGTCAAACTACCGAAGCATTTTTAATTTCCGTTTCACATGTTCCGTTATTTTCGGTTGGTTTGAATTGTGCACTAGGTGCAAAAGAATTACGTCCATATTTACAGGTTTTAGCAAAAGAATCGGAGTTTTTAGTAAGTGCTTATCCAAATGCTGGCTTGCCAAATGAGTTTGGTCAATACGACGAAACACCAGATATCATGGGTGACCAAATTCGCGAATTTTTAGAATTAGGTTTAGTGAATATTTTAGGTGGTTGCTGCGGCACCACACCACCACATATCAAACGCATCGCAGAAATAGCAAAAGAATATAAACCAAGGAAAGTTAATAGTTTACAGGAAGCATAAAAAACAGAACACAGATTGAAAGGATAATCAAGATTTATTTGATAAAAACCTTTCTTAAATCCGTCAAGTCTGTGTCATCCGTGTTCTAAAAAAAAGAAAGAAAAATGTCAGAAAGCAATTGTAGTATCTTAAAACTAAGTGGTCTCGAACCATTATTAATTACACCAGATTCCATCTTCGTAAATATAGGTGAACGAACCAACGTTACAGGTTCCAAAGCATTCTTAAAAATGATTAAAGAAGAACGCTTTGAAGATGCACTGGCCGTTGCCATGGATCAGGTGCGCGGTGGTGCACAAGTGCTCGACGTAAACATGGACGAAGGTATGATTGATGGCACCAAAGCGATGATTCAATTCCTGAATTTAATTGCATCAGAACCAGAAATTTCTCGCATTCCAATCATGATAGATTCATCCAAATGGGAAATTATCGAAGCTGGTCTGAAATGTGTACAAGGAAAATGTATCGTCAATTCTATCAGTTTAAAAGGTGGTGAAGAAGAGTTCATTCGTCAGGCAAAACTGATAAAAAAATATGGCGCAGCAACAGTGGTCATGGCATTTGATGAAGCTGGACAAGCCGACAGTTACGAACGCAGAATAGAAATTTGCCAACGCAGTTACTATGTTTTAGTCAATGTTGTAAAATTCAATCCCAACGATATTATTTTCGATCCAAATATTTTTCCGGTAGCAACTGGTATGGATGAACATCGCAACAATGCAGTTGATTTTTTCCGTGCTACCAAATGGATACGAACCAATCTCAAAGGTGCACACGTTAGTGGAGGCGTTTCCAATGTCTCATTTTCTTTCCGTGGAAACAATATTGTACGCGAAGCCATGCATTCGGTATTCTTGTATCACGCCATCAAAGAAGGCATGAATATGGGTATCGTCAATCCAACCATGATTGAAGTGTACGATAATATTGAAAAAGGTTTATTAGAACGTGTAGAAGATGTTATCTTAAACAGAAGAGAAGATTCTACCGAACGATTGCTTGAATATGCAGAAACGGTAAAAGGTTCGGCAAAGAAAAAAGAAGAAGATTTAGAATGGAGAAATCAATCGGTTAATGAACGATTGAAACACGCCTTAGTAAAAGGCATTATTGATTTTATTGATGTAGATACAGAAGAATGTCGTCAACAATTCGACAAACCTTTAAGCGTAATTGAAGGTCCGTTGATGGATGGTATGAATGTAGTTGGCGATTTATTTGGAGCAGGAAAAATGTTCTTACCGCAAGTAGTAAAATCTGCGCGTGTAATGAAAAAATCCGTTGCGTATTTATTGCCGTTTATTGAAGCATCAAAACAAGCAGGTGAAAGCAACAAACAAGGAAAAATTTTATTGGCAACCGTAAAAGGCGATGTACACGATATAGGAAAAAATATTGTGGGTGTGGTGTTAGCCTGTAATAATTTTGAGATTATTGATATTGGTGTGATGGTGCCTTGCGATAAAATTTTAGATGTTGCACAAAAAGAAAATGTAGACATCATTGGCTTAAGCGGATTGATTACACCATCGTTAGATGAGATGGTTTTTGTGGCGAAAGAAATGAAACGCAGAGGCATGAAACAACCTTTATTAATTGGTGGCGCCACTACTTCTAAAATTCATACAGCAGTAAAAATTGAACCAAATTACGACCATCCAACTATCCACGTGTTAGATGCATCGCGTAGTGTGCCAGTGGCAAGTAGTTTATTAAATCCTGAAAACAAAATAAAATTTGTTGCTGATATCAAAGCAGAATACGAAGTAATGCGTGTGCGTCATCAAGGCAAACAAATTGCGAAAGATTATTTGAGTATTGAAGATGCGCGCAAGAATAAATTGCAATTAGATTTTACCAATTACACACCACCAAAACCATCGTTTTTAGGAACGAAAGTTTTTGAAGAGTACGATTTAGCAGAACTTAGAAAATATATTGACTGGACACCGTTTTTCTCCACTTGGGAATTGCACGGAAAATATCCGAATATTTTAGAAGATAAAATAGTTGGTGAAGAAGCAAAGAAATTATTAGCGGATGCGAATGCATTATTAGATAAAATTATTGCTGAAAAATGGCTGACAGCAAAAGCAGTGGTTGGTTTCTTTGAAGCAAATAGTAATGAGGATGATATAATTATTTCACTTTCCGAAAATGAAACGGAAAGCCAAGTTTCCCCTCTTGAGAGGGGATTAAGGGGTGTGTCTTTACATCATTTGCGTCAGCAAAATAAAAAAGGTGAAGGTTTGCCAAATTATTGTTTAAGTGATTTTATTGCACCAAAAGAAAGTGGCAAACAAGATTACATAGGTGGTTTTGCTGTTACAACTGGTATTGGTATTGAAAAATGGTTGAAGCATTTTGAAGACAATCATGATGATTATAACAAAATTATGTTAGCTGCTTTAGCAGATAGATTAGCAGAAGCATTTGCAGAACGCATGCACGAACGAGTGCGCACAGAGTTCTGGCATTATGTAAATAATGAATCATTAACCAGCGAAGAATTAATTAAAGAAAAATACCAAGGCATTCGTCCGGCACCAGGCTATCCGGCTTGTCCTGACCATACCGAAAAACCAATGTTATTTAAGTTATTAGATGCAGAAAAAAATGCAGGCATTATTTTAACGGAAAGCAATGCGATGTATCCAGCATCGAGTGTGAGTGGTTGGTATTTCTCGCATCCTGATAGTAAATATTTTGGTATCGGAAAAATTGCGAAAGACCAATTAGAAGATTACGCAAAACGCAAAAACATGCAAACCGAAGAAATGGAACGCTGGTTACAAAGTGTGTTGAATTATGATGTGTAAATGAAAAACAGGAATATCTATATAGTTTTTTTTGTTGCATCTATATTTATTTCGTTGACAGTATATTTTGTCTATTCATTTGACAATGATTTTTTGTCGGATAGTTATTATACACTTGCACAAAAAGCAGTTGATTCTAAAATTCAGCATCCATTTAGTCGTGTTGTAATTGATACCACAAAACAAATAAACGGTTTGGATCTGCATTACGCAAATGCAGAATATCGATTGTTTCTACCAATGCTAGGTAATATTATGAAGTTGGATAGTAGCCAGCTTACAAGAATTAAATTTTATTTATTACCGTTTTTCCTATTTTGTTTTCTGATTTTCCTTTATAGGCAAACGCAAAACACACTACTGTCTGTCTTATTGGCTGCTACGTTTATTAGCAGTTATGTTTGTTTATGTTTTACTCATGAGTTTTTGTTTTTTGATGCATATGCACTTTTAATGATGAGCTTTATTTTGCTTTGTAAAAATAAATACTTGTTTTTTGTTTTGTTATTTATGAGTTTCTGGATGGATGAAAGGATGCTCTTAAGCAGTGGATTAATTATTTTACTTAAAATCTTTCTGGAAACAGGAATGATTACGTTTAAAAGTGTTTTTGCCTATATATTCAGAAATAAAGTTTTTCTATTTGCCTGGATCATTTATTTTCTGTTCAGAATAATAGTGACTATGAAGTGTAATTTTTATGGTATACCATCGATCTATTTATTC
>CALLKF010000094.1 GCA_938008535.1 uncultured Saprospirales bacterium
TTCTTCTTCTTTTATTTCTTCTAAAGCAGCAATTACTTCTACTTTTTCTTCTTCATTCAAAGTTGCTTCTACTTCTTCAATATTTTTAGACTCTTGCACTTCGATAATTTCATTTTCTTGTACAACTGGTTTTATATTTTCTATTACTGTTTCAGTTGGAACAAATGATTTTTCAACATTATTATCCAACACCAATAAACTTTCAATATCTTCAATTCGATCGATACTTGAGTATAAATATTTTTTCATCAACAACAATTCTTCACGACTCATTGTTCCTTCTAATAATATAGTTTTGTTTAAATTAGCAACTACAGTTAAATAGTTTTCAATTTTTTGCAATGCATTTCTGATTTCCATACCTTTTTTTTGTAATTTGAACTCGAATTTATAACCATTCCAACAAATTTGTGAAATGTTTTTAGAACCAAATGTTAATAAGTCTAAAACGGGCTGGATAGAAGTAGTTTGCGGCTCCATGTTTTCAGGCAAAACAGAAGAATTAATTCGACGATTAAAACGTGCCAAGTTTGCAAATTTAAAAACTGAAATTTTTAAACCACAAATCGATACACGTTATCATGAAACGGAAGTGGTTTCGCACGATGCCAATTCTATAACTAGTACACCAGTTCCGAGTTCTCAAAATATATTATTGCTATCGAACGATGTACAGGTTGTTGGCATTGATGAAGCACAATTTTTTGATGAAGGTTTGCCTGATGTTTGCGAACAATTAGCAGCAAATGGAATTCGTGTAATTGTTGCAGGTTTAGATATGGATTTTTTAGGCAGACCATTTGGACCCATTCCTGCACTTTTAGCTAAAGCAGAATACATTACCAAAGTGCATGCAATTTGTGTGCGATGTGGCGCATTGGCAAATCATTCGTATCGGTTGGTAGAAAGCGATAGTAAAGTTTTACTTGGCGAAAAAGAAAGCTACGAACCACGATGCAGAGAATGTTTTGCTAAAGGTGCAAATTTAAAAATTGAAAAAATATGATTCCAACATACTACTCACAACTTATATATAACACATGAAACTCGCAAACATAGAATTACCGAAAAAAATAAACATAAATAAAATTGATTTATTTTTAAATGGTGCTGCTATTCGTTCCAAGTTTTTTATTCAAACGTATATCATTTCTTTATACAGCGCAATAAAAATTACAGACGAAAAAATTGCTATTGAAAGTTCTATTGAACGCTGCTTGCGTATGCAAATTATTACACCTTTGGCTACGTCAAAAGCAGTTAGTGAAAATATTCAAAGTGGTATGAAAGATAGTTTAGGAAGTTTGTATTATGAACTGAAAGACTTAATTGAAGATTTGCGAAATGTGATAGAAAATTCTGGTGTGCAATACAAAGATATAATTGATATTTATTACACAAAAAACGCTGAATTAAAACTGTATAAAAACGGAATTGAAATTTATTCAAATGAAAAAGGAAAACTTTTCGCAGAAAGTATTTTGAGTATGTACTTTGGTAAATATCCTAAAGACAAAAAAATAAAAGAAGCATTGCTGAAAGGATTTTAGCAAATGTTGAATGATGAGTTTTGAATGTTGAATTATTAAATCATATCAAATGAAAAAAATACTTTTAGCAATTTTATTTCTTGTTATAATTTTCATTGGATTTATTGCATTCAATACAATTACAGCACCAAACAAACAAAGCAGAATTGAAGCATCAGCTTTGCCTGTACTACCAGATTCAGCACTAACTCATTTTCAAAAATCTATTTCATATCAAACTATTTCTTCTGGTGATTCAAAAAAATGGGACTCGATGCCTTTTATCAATTTTAGAAAATTCTTAGAAACAACTTATCCTTTAGTACATCAAAAATTAGAACGAGAAATAATAAGCAATTATAGCTATTTATACAAATGGCAAGGAAAAAATAATGCGCTGAAACCTTATATTTTAATGGCACATCAAGATGTGGTACCAATTGAAGAAAGCACCAGAAATCAGTGGCATTTTGAACCATTTGGTGGCACTATAAAAGATGGTTACGTTTGCGGTCGCGGCACCACTGATGATAAAATAAATTTGATTTCTATTTTAGAAAGTGCTGAAAAATTATTGAAAGAAAACTTTCAACCAGAACGAACTATTTATTTTGTATTTGGACATGATGAAGAAATTGGTGGAAAAAATGGTGCGAAGAAAATTGCTTCTTTATTAGAATCCAGAAATATAAAAGCAGATTTGATTATGGATGAAGGTGGTTTTGTGACGAAAGAAAAAGTGCCAGGTATCACCAAACCTGTAGCATTAATTGGCACAGCAGAAAAAGGTTATTTATCGTTAGAATTTTCTGTTAACAAAAAAGGTGGACATTCATCTATGCCAGAAAACGAAACTGCGATTGATATTTTATTGAAAGCAATGGTGAAATTGAGAGCCAATCCATTTGAAGCAAAATTTGCAGAATCTACCAAAAACTTTTTTGAATTTTTAGGTCCAGAAATGAAATTTCCGAATAATATGGCATTTGCCAATCCAGCAATCTTTAAATCTATTATTGTAAATAATTATGCAAAAAGTGGTTCTGGAAATGCAATGATACGGACTACTTTTGTGCCAACCATTATCAATGCAGGCATTAAAGACAATGTGGTTCCAACATTAGCAACTGCAATTGTAAATTTCCGATTATTGCCTGGTGATTCTTCAGAAATCATAAAAGAAAAAGTTAAGAAAATAATTAATGATGAACGAGTCATCATAAAAGATTTCAACAGAGAATTTTCGCCAGAAGCAACACCAACAGCATCTACCGAAACAGCAGCATTTAAAACACTTGACACGCTTATTAAAAAAAGTTACAAAGGTGTGTTAACTACACCATTTTTAATGATTGGAGGAACAGATTCTAAACATTTTTATGGTGTTTCAGCAAATATTTTTAAGTTTAGTCCAATGCAAGATCCAATTGGATTTCATACAATTGATGAACAAGTAAGTATTGAAAGTTACCAGCATTCACTTTGGTTTTTTGAGCAACTGATGAGAAGTTGTAAATAAGCAACAAGATGCTGAAACAAGTTCAGCACGACGAATGGTGTTACTTAAACAACTCTTTTAAATCATCGTCAACATCATCGTTTCCATAATTAAACATAGCTGAAGTGATATCAGAAAACTGATTGCCTTCTTCTAACTGGAATTTGCTCAACAGCGAATAGCAAGCCATACCATGTAGCATAAATTCCATAAAAGTATGCAGCTCAGAATTTGCTACATTTTCTTTTAAATGATGCTCTATTGTTTCTTTTAAACCAAGCACTTTATCTAATTCATTTTTATAAACTTCATTAGACGTATCGGTTAACAAATCAACTACATTACCATTTTCAAAATACTGCTGAATGGCTTTGTAAATATTTTTTTCTTCTGGTTGATTTTTTCTTGGCTTCTTTGCTTTTGTTGGATTTGGAAAATACTGAACAAACAAATTACGAATCGCTTTATCTAAAATATTTTGTGCTACACGAATAGAACCTTCTTGTTCGCCTTCATACACCATTTCAATTTTTCCAGTTATTGCAGGAAAAACACCAGCAAAATCTGACAAACGCACAACGGTTTGCTTTTCATTATTGATTAACATTCTTCGTTCTGCAGTGCTTATTAAATTTTCCATAGCTGCAATAGTTAATCTTGCAGAAACACCACTTTTTTCATCAACAAATTCGCTGTCACGTGCAGCAAATGCTATATGTTCAATCAAATCTTTAATTAGTTCTGGAACAATTATTTTTTGTTTTTGTTCGTCAGAAATATCAGCTTCCTGCGTAGTAATTAATTTTGAATCTTCAATTGTTTTTGGATAATGCGTTAAAATTTGAGATTCAATTCTATCTTTCAAAGGTGTAACAATAGAACCACGGTTGGTATAATCTTCTGGATTTGCCGTAAATACAAATTGAATATCTAAAGGAAATCTCAATTTAAAACCACGAATTTGCAAATCGCCTTCTTCTAATAAATTAAACAACGCCACTTGTATTCTTGCTTGTAAATCTGGTAATTCGTTGATCACAAAAATACTACGATTACAACGTGGAATAATTCCGAAATGCAGTACACGTTCGTCAGCATAATGTAGTTTTTGCGTAGCAGCTTTTATAGGATCTACATCACCAATTAAATCAGCAACAGTTACATCTGGTGTTGCTAATTTTTCACCAAACCGTTCTGAACGATGCACCCAAGATATAGGCGTTTCATCGCCTAATTCTGCAATTAAATTCTTAGCAAAAACTGATAACGGTTGCAACGGATCATCTAAGATTTCACTGCCTTTTACAATCGGAATATATTCATCTAATAAATTGACCATTTGTCGAGCTATACGCGTTTTTGCTTGTCCACGCAAACCCAATAATAAGATATTATGCTTAGATAAAATAGCACGTTCAACATCAGGAATTACCGTAGTGTCATAACCAATAATTCCTTGAAAAGTTGGTTTTTTTTTCTTTAAGCTATTGATTAAATTATCGCGTAATTCTTGTTTGATTGATTTGGTTTGATAGCCAGATTTTTTGAGTTGTGCAAGTGTTGTAATATTTTCGTGTATCATGTTTATAATTTCAAGTTGGATTCAAAGTTACTATATAACTTGTATTATGCTATTTTGTTTTGAGTTTTTAGTTAATTTTCCGTTCAACTCCAATTGATTCAATTTTCAAATTTATTAAAATCAAAAGTTGGAGCGAGGACATTTAATCTGGCTTTCACTAATGATTTAGCAATTTGTGCAGACTCTTTCATCACGTCACCAAGTTGGCCTGTGATGATCAGGTCGCCTTTGCCTGGAACAAGTGCTGTTTCGATAAATAAGATATCTCCACCAACGGGCGTCCATGCAAGGCCTGTGACTACACCCGGACTTGCGACGATATCAGTGACTTCATTTTGAAATCTTTCATTGCCAAAAACTTCATCCAGATCTTTAATTTCAATTTTGACCTGTGTGTTGCCGTCGGCTTTTCCGCGAATTACTTTTTCAGT
>CALLKF010000095.1 GCA_938008535.1 uncultured Saprospirales bacterium
GAAATATTTCCAACCAACACATTGACGCCAACATCAGGTGCATCTGTGCGAAAGAAAGCAATGTCCCAAACATTTCCTTTTGCATTTTTTTCTGTTACTTCAATATAATCGATGTTTAACGTAAAAGTATTTGTTTTTGGTTTAGAGAAATTTACATTTTCATTCAGTAATTTTTGTTCGTGTTTTATACCAGTTCCATCCGTTCCTGAAAATAAAGTTTTAATAGAAATAACATGATTTCCTTCCGATAATTTGAGTGCTGCATAAGGAATAAAAAGCGATTTCTTTTTATCAAATTTAGATGCCTGCATTTCATTTGAAAGAAAATCAAACCCAAATGCTGCATCACCATTTTCGTTTGCAATAGATTTGTATCCTAAAGCTGGTTCAATTGCATTATTGTTTTCATATAAAATTGCGCTAATAGAAAATGATGCTTTGGATAAAATGGTATCGTTGTGGTTTTGTTCTTCTAGCGGTAAAAAATTATAACGATAGGTGAGTTTAATTCCTTTTACACCTTCAGAAATGTAATCTGTTTCTACACCAACAACTGTGCTAATTATTTTTAGATTTTCAGTTGCGTAAGTGGTGAAATTTAAACCAATTGTTACAAGTAATATTGAAAATATTTTTTCCATTTTTTTATTTATTAAGTACAACAACTAAACTACTATATTAATTTCATTTGTCAGCGACCATTGAGTATTCAGCAGTTTTATTGAGTATTTGGTAAATTATTTTTCAAAGTTTTAGAACATAAGAACTGGTCTGAAGTATTCTCTATTATTGAGTGTTCCATCACCAAGTTTTCCGAATTCATTATTTCCTGTAGTTGATATCGTATCTTTTGTAGTTTTTAAAATTGAATAATTATAGTTTGTTGAAATATCAGAAATATTATTTTTAATAGGTTTAAAACTAAATATATTTGAGTTAGTAGTATCGCCTAACTGACCTTCTAAATTTCGACCAGTTCCATAGAGAACATTGGTAAAATCGATATAAAAGGAAGTACTTTGTTTGGTACTTATAAATCGAACATTTTCGGCCATTTTAGTAAATGTTCTCAATTCGCCATTTGTTCCGTTTCCAATTTGTCCATTTATATTACTACCTGCAACCCATAAACTATGGTCGCCTCTTATAACCATGCTATGTGCATTTCCTGCCGAAACTGCAATAACACTATCCAAGATGGTAATAAATGATTTTGAACCAATTCTTAAACCATTTCCAAATTGACCAAATCCATTATAACCAGTAGCATATAAAAAACCAGACCTATCAATAATTAATGTGTGTAAAATACCTGTTGAAACTGCCTTTATATTTTCAGCAACTTTTACAAATTGATAAGTTTGCAACGTATTACCAGTGCCTAATTGTCCATTATAATTAAATCCAGTTGCCCAAAGTGAAAAATCAGATTTTAAAATAAAAGAGAAATCGTTACTGCAACTGATACTGATTACACTATCTGCTGCTTTTGTGAATGTATTAATTTTTGCATTAACGGAATCGCCAAGACCTAACTCACCATTTAAGTTATTGCCAGTTACCCATAGTGTATTATCTTTTTTAATAATAAATGTGTGACCGTAACCACCAGAAACTTGTATAACATTATCTGCAACTTTAATATAATTTAAACTGCTGATATAGTTTCCATTTCCAAATTGACCATCATTATTTGATCCAGAAACCCAAAGTGTATTATCATCCTTTAGAACATAACTCGTTGCAAATCCAGCTTCAACATTATTATTTGTAAATGTTTCGTTTATTGATGGAATGTCTTTTTTACAACTAATTATTGTGCAAATAACAATTGTAACTAAAAATTGATGTACTATTTTCATGTGTATGATTTTATTAAGTGATAATATTGATTTTAATAATTACTAACTTACCGAAATAATTCCAAAACAGCCAAACCATTGAGTATTCAGCAGTATTATTGAGTATTTGGTAAATTATTGTATGTTAATTGTTTTTTTATACGTGTTCATCTTTACACAATCGAAGCTGAGTTTGTTTGCATATTTGCCATACACTTTAGTGTTTATCACAATTTTGTGTTCTCCATTTTCTAATTCAATGTCTTTGTATTTTATAAAATAGGAAATTGTTTTTGCTGGTTTTTCGTATAAAGAATATGGATCTAAAGTTTCAGATTTTGTCACTAATTTTTCTGTAGTATTTAATAGACTACTAAAGAATCCACCTTTGCCATTGTCTAATTCAATAGTTGTAGTTACATAGATGTTTATGGAATCGATGTTTTTTGGCTTTTTTATTCTTGAATAATCTAAATTATATTCAACATAAATTCCAGATTTATCTTTGATAACCGTGTCTGTAACTGCTTTAAATGTTTGAACAGAATTGCAATTTGGTTCCGTAGAGAACGAAACTGAAAACGTAAAGAATGTCAAGTATATTAATAGGATTGATTTTTTACGCATAGCTGTAGTTATTATATAGTTGTGTTTGTGAATCTTCGATTTCATGGTGTATTTTTTATTGATAACTACTAAAATAGTCTTAAAATTCAAAAAGATAATGACAATTGAGTATTC
>CALLKF010000096.1 GCA_938008535.1 uncultured Saprospirales bacterium
GCGCGGGGCGCAACAGGCATCGCCGTGGTGGGCATCATTCAGCAAGGGCCTTAGCGTATCTCTTAAAATGAACAGATTAATTATTGAAAATAAAATATAGTATGAAAAAAGCACTTTACTTGATTATAGTTGTCATTCTGATTTCCTGTAAGAAAAATGCATGTCATGGTGGATGTTTATTGATAGTAGATTCTCAAGGTTCACTAGGAAATAAGGACACTATAGCGAAAGGATCTTCCGATATATGTTCAATATATGATGAATACAAAAAAGGCAAAGGTACTGATGCAGTTGGCAATCCAGTAACTGCGTCACAAAGTCACTTGGTTTGTCCTTGATATCTCTCTACTTTGTTGTTTTCCAACCAACAAACCATTATCCTTAAGGTATTCGCTTCAGTAGGCAGATTGTTGGTTAGAAACCAACAATGGCTAGGAGTAGTTCTTCGATAAACTCAGGATGACAGGGACAGCAGTGGATGACAGGGACAGCAGATGTTACCTACGCTTCTACCAATCCATTCAATCTAAAATAATGTTTCACATCGTGGATAGACTGCGGATTGTTGACGTATTCTTCGAACTCAGGACGGAAATGACGAATGGCTGCTGCCACAGGCCACGCGGCTGCTTCGCCCAGCGGACAAATGGTTTTGCCTTCTATTTTTGACTGGATATCCCAAAGCAGATCGATATCTTTTAAGGTTGCTTTTCCGTCGATGAATTTCTTTAATATCTTTTCCATCCATCCGGTACCTTCGCGGCACGGCGAACATTGTCCGCAGCTTTCGTGGTGATAGAAGCGCGCGAACGTGAAGAGATTTTTTACCACTGAAGTATCTTCGTCCATAGCGATGAAACCGCCTGAACCCATCATGGTGCCTGTTGCAAAACCGCCATCACCTAATGATTCGTAGCTCATTAATCGCGGTTCGCCGTTGGCAGTTTTTAAAATTAATTCGGTTGGCAAAATTGGAACGGATGAACCACCAGCTACTACGGCTTTTAGTTTTTTGCCGTTGCGGATGCCTCCACAATATTCATCAGAATAAATAAATTCTTCTACCGGAACGCCTAATTCAATTTCGTACACGCCAGGTTTGTTGATGTGGCCAGATGCAGAAATTAATTTGGTGCCAGTTGATTTTCCGATGCCGATAGCTGCGTATGCTTCGCCACCATCATTTACAATTGGAACTACTGCTGCAATAGTTTCTACATTATTTACCACGGTTGGGCAACCCCAAAGTCCGGCAATGGCAGGAAACGGTGGTTTGATACGCGGATTGCCGCGCTTGCCTTCGAGTGATTCGATCAATGCAGTTTCTTCACCGCAGATATAGGCACCGCCGCCTGGTTGTACAAACAAATCCAGGTCGTAGCCAGTGCCTAAAATATTTTTACCTAAAAAACCGGCAGCGTATGCTTCCTTGATGGCTTTTTGTAAGATTTTGATGATATAAAAATACTCGCCGCGAACATATATATAGGATGTGTTTGCGCCGAGTGCGAAACTGGACGTAATCATTCCTTCTATTAAAAGGTGTGGAATGCGTTCCATTAAGTAGCGGTCTTTAAATGTGCCTGGTTCTGATTCGTCTGCATTACAAACTAAGTAACGCGCAACACCTTCTGGTTTTGCGAGAAAGCTCCATTTCATGCCTGTTGGAAAACCTGCGCCACCGCGACCACGCAAGCCGGATACTTTTACCTGTTCTACAATTTCTTCCGGCTTCATGGTTTTCAGCGCTTTCTCTACGGATTTGTAGCCGTTATTTTGGCGATAGACTTCAAACGTATTGATGCCCGGAATATGGTCGTATTGTAAAAGTAATTTCTTGCCCATGATTGTCTAAGTATTGTCTAAACGTATCTGCTGTATTTATTTTCTGCTCTTAATTCGTCTAAGATGGTATCGATTTTCTCGAAGGTTAGGTTTTCATAGTATTTATCGCCAATTTGGAACATCGGTGCAGTGCCGCATGAACCTAAACATTCTACTGTTTTGATTTGGAACATACCGTCTTGCGTTGGCTGTCCAGTTTCTACCTGTAATTTTTTCTCTAAGTAGCGAACAATATCTTCTGCGCCACACATCCAGCAAGAACTGGTCTGGCAAACTTCTATTAAGTATTTTCCAACCGGTTTTAAATTGTACATCGAATAAAACGATGCAACTTCATATACCTCAATTGGCTGAATTTTTAAAATAGAAGCAACATAATCCATCGTTTCTGCGCTCAACCAACCACCAAATTCGGCTTGTGCTAAATGTAAGAGCGGTAATAGTGCGGATTTGCTTTTGTCAGCAGGATATTGTAAGAGTATTTCGTGCACTTGTTGAAGTGCTTCGAGTGAAAATTGAATTTGCGGTTTAGTTTCTGTCATGCGAACCAATGCTTAATCTGAAAACGTGATAATTTGTACGCAAATATAGTGTATATAACTAATTTTTAGAAAGAATTGGAGAAAATTAAGTTGGAAGAAAGGATAGAATTTATTTCTTAAACATCGGCAATGGCTTTAACGGATGCTGAAACAGGTTTTTGGCAAATAATTTTGTAAGGAAAAGATGGAATCCTTTGTATGGAAATTGTTTTTCTACTTGTTTGATGTAGTCTGATGGAATTTCGAAATGTATTAAACCTAATGAAACATCTGTCCAGTCTGCTTTGCGGAAAATATTTACCGTTGTTTCAAAATTTCCTTTGTAAGCTGTTGTTTTGTGGTGATTATCTATCATCAATGAAATTTCTTCTAACCAGTTTTCTTTATTGTTTTTTAGCAAATATGCTTTTGCTAAATCAATAGATGGTTTCAGATAATCGAATGTATTGTTTGTCCAGATACCTACATCGTGAAAGAAAGCTGCGATGGCATACTTTTCTTCATCCGCATTATTACTTAAAAACAAACTGTAATTAAAAATGCGATAAACGTGGTTTCGGTATTTTTCTGTGTCTGCACCAATTACGGAAGCATACGATGCAAAAAGTGCTTCGATGATTGGATACTGGTGAATGATATTGTCAACCATATTTTAAAAGTAAAAAAAGAAAAACTTACTACTTAATCTTTACTACTTACAACTCAAAAAAATGCAGGCTCATAAGCCGAATTCTGTTTTAACTCTATCATTTATCTGGGACAACCATCGCTGATTGCCTCTATCCATCTACCCACCAACTTTAGCGAGCAGCTATCAAGCGTTGGCTTACATGATGTTTCAGCGTTTGAGGTTTACCGGCACAATGCATTACTGCAAAGTTATTTTCACCTTAGACGTATTGCTACGAATGTTATTTTCTGTGGCACTTTCTCTCGCCTTTCGGCAAGACAGCCGTTAGCTGTCAAACTGCTCTGCGCTGTTCGGACTTTCCTTACTTGTTGGCTTCGATAAACTCAGCCTGACAAGCACGATAGATCGACCTGCATGGCAAAATTAAGAATTAAGAATTAGGATTTACGATTTATTTTAACTTTTCCAAAGTTTGAAACTTTGGAAAAGTTAAATGTTATTCAAACACCATCACATTTACGCCTTCTGAGTTAGATTTCCAGTTGGTGGCTTTTAATGTTCTGCCATTAAATGACATGGTAATGGTTTGTTTGGCTACTGTTGGAAAATAAATATCAGCACCTTTTAAAAATGGAAAAGCATTGAATGCGCTAATTGTAGTCATATTAGTGACTTTGTTTTTATTATCATCATACGCAAACAACGCAATCGTTGTGTTTTCTTTAGAACAAAATGTATTGGTTGATAACACATTTCCATCTAAAATTAATTCATCACGGCTGGCAACTGCTGCCTGACTGGCACCAAAAAATGCAGTTACACCTTGGTTATCATCTTTAGGCAAAGCTGCTAAAAATATTCCTGCTATACTAAAACCAGTTGGAAACGTACGCAAGTAAATTAATTTGTCGCTTCTGTTAAATGGTTCACGATAATAATGAACTTTTCTGCTACCAGCAATATTATCGTACACTACAAACTCATAGTATGTATTAGCTTCGGCGCGAAACGGACCCCAATAACCAGCTGGATTTGTATAAAAAGTAAAATTTGGCGAGCTATTAACTCTGAATCCTGTTGTTTTATCGAGTTTATATATTTCAACAACCGTATTTTCTGAAAATTTATTTTCACCAAAAAAACCAGATCTACCTGACAAAATAATATCGCTTTCATTGGTTGGTTCTGTGTTTGTTGGTACTGCACCATCATTAAAAAATTTATACATTGCTGTAAAAGTTTCGGCGCAAGTTGCTACTTCGTAATGATCTTTGTCGTTGTATTTTACATTAGTGCCACCAGCTACATCTCTTCCATTGCTGGCAATAAAATCAAAAGATGAATAGATGTTTAAAATGGGTGTAGTTCCCTGACTTGCTGGTGGAAAACCTGCTAACAAAACTAAGTGTTTAACTTTGCTTTTATGTGCTGCTAAATAAGTTTGCACTACACCAGTGCCTGCGCTATGACCCACTAAATCAACCTGTGTTTTGCCTGTTTTTGCTAATACTTCGTTTACTAATTTATCTAAATCTTGTTGAGTTGTGGTGCCACCAAGTGAATTCCAATCGAACGCATATAAATCAGCTAAAGAATAACCGTTTGACGTAAAACGTTTGGTTTGTTTTTCATAAGTATCACCAGAAGCTAAGAAACCATGTACAAAAATAACTGGTGTTTTACCAGAAGGAACTGGTTCTGGAATTGGTTGTGTTGTATTTGTTTCTTTTGTGCAAGAAAATAGCACTAATAAGAATAAACTGTAAAACAAGATTTTGCGCATACTTATTTTGTTTAAAGTGATAACTAAAAATAAGAAAAATAGTTTAATCTACATACAATACCAAACCTTTTAAATATGAACCTTCAGGATGGAAAATATTAATTGGATGATCGGCTGGCTGTGATAAATAATGCAAAATCTTTACATCGCGGTTGGCTTCAATAGCTGCAGACATTACTGTTGCGTAAAACAATTCTTTGTCGACTACCTGCGAACACGAAAAAGTAAAAATAATTCCACCTTTATTGATGCGTTTAAATCCTTCTGCGTTTAAGCGTTTATAAGCTTGTACTGCATTGTGACGTTTGGCAATATTTTTAGCAAACGCTGGTGGATCTAAAATGATGACATCGAAATTCAAATCACTTATTTTAAAAAAATGAAAAACATCATCACAAATCGAAAAATGATGTTTTTTTTGTGAACCAAAATTCAATGTATAATTCTTATCTACTAAATCCATCGCAGTTCTCGAACTATCAATAGATACTACTTCTTTCGCTTGATTGTTTAATGCATAGATAGAAAAACCACCACTGTAGCAATAGGTATTTAATACGTTTTTATCTTTGCAATATTGTGCTAATAAATTTCGATTTTCACGTTGATCTAAGAAGAAACCTGTTTTTTGTCCGTGTTCAATATCAATAAGAAATTTGTTGTTATTTTCAATGGCAACAATTTCATTTTGTTCACCTTTTAAATAATGATTTGCTAATTCATTTGCATATTCTTTAGGCAAATACGCTGCACTTTTATCGTAAATCGTATCAATAAATGTTACTTCATTTTCAATGGCATTTTTAATCTCATTAATACTTCTATGCATTCCAATTGAATGACATTGTATGACTGCAGTTGTATCATAAATATCAATAATTAAACCAGCGCAATTGTCACCTTCTGCGTGAATCAAACGAAAGCAATTTGTTGATTTATTATCAACTAATCCAAGATTTTTTCGCAATAAAAAAGCTTGTTTTATTTTATGATTCCAGAATTCTTGATTGATGAGTTCATCTTGAAATGATAAAATTTTGATAGCAATGCTACCGTGATAAAAATGACCAATACATAAAAAATTATTTTTATAATCTACTATTTCCACAAAATCACCATCTTTTAGATTTACATCAAATGATTGCATTGCACCAGAAAAAATCCAAGGATGGAAACGTTGTGGTGAAGTTTCTTTTCCTTTTTTTAATTGTATGTTTGGATAGTATTTCATAATATTTTTAACCACTAAGGCACTAAGTTCTCTTGGTATTTCTTTGTGCTCTTCGTGTCTTTGTGGTTTATTTTTCTCGTTCTAAAATTATATAAGTAGAATCAAATTCATTCTTTTCATCTTTTGGAATAAACTCTGTGTGAGTGACTTTCCAATTAGAATCATCGTATTCAAAATAGGTGTCGCCATCAATTTCTGTGTGTACTAATGTTAAATAGATTTTGTTTGCCAACGGCAGAGTTTGCTTATAAATTTCGCCACCACCAATGACAAAAATATCTTCTTGATTTTGTTGTGCTGCATAAACAATGGCTTCGTTAATTGTCTTAAACACGAAACAGTTTTCGAAATCACAATCAAAATTTCTGGAAATAATTAAAGAAGTTCGGTTTGGCAAAGGTTTTCCAATCGATTCAAATGTTTTTCTTCCTAATAAAATAAAATGGTTGGTTGTAATCGTTTTAAATCTTTTTAAATCAGAAGATAGTTTCCAAAGCAATTGGTTGTCTTTACCAATGACGCCATTTTCAGCTGCTGCTACTACGATGGAAATATTCATATTATTTGATAGTCAATAGTCGACAGTCCACAGTCGACAGTCATTTTAAAGTTATTTCATAATCAGTGGACCGTGGACCGTCAACCGTTAAGCTATACTGCAACTTCGCCTTTTATATGCGCATGACTTTGATAATTTACTAGCTCAAAATCTTCGTATTTGAAATCAAAAATAGATGTTATTGCTGGATTGATTTTTAGCTGCGGTAATGCAAATGGTTCACGGCTCAGTTGCAACTGCACTTGTTCAATGTGATTTGAATAAATGTGCGCATCTCCAAACGTATGTACAAAATCACCTAATTCCAAATCGCAAACCTGCGCAATCATCATGGTAAACAACGCATACGAAGCAATGTTAAAAGGAACACCTAAAAATGCATCTGCGCTGCGTTGATAGAGCTGACAACTCAATTTACCTTCAATTACATAAAACTGAAAAAGCGAATGACAAGGTGGCAACGTCATGTCTTCAATATCAGCCACATTCCAAGCTGAAATAATATGACGACGCGAATCAGGATTGTTTTTTAGGTTATGAATAAGATTAGAAAGCTGGTCTATTTCGCCACCATTTCCATCTGGCCAATGACGCCATTGATAACCATACACTGGACCGAGTTCACCGTATTTTTTCGCAAAAATATCATCATTTGCAATTTTTGCAGCAAACTCTTTCATAGTTTCATTTTGATATTCTGCACTTTTCTGATATTTCGCAAAAGGCCAATCGTTCCAGATGTTGCAACCATTCTTACATAAATACTGAATATTGGTATCACCAGCAATAAACCAAAGTAATTCATACACAATAGATTTTAAATGCAGTTTTTTAGTGGTTATTAATGGAAAACCTTCCTTCAAATCGAAACGCATTTGGTAGCCAAAAACGCTGATGGTTCCTGTGCCAGTGCGGTCTTCTTTTTTAGTGCCGTTTTCTAAAATATGCTGCAGAAATTGTTGGTATTGTTGCATGGTATAAAAATAGATAACTTTTCTAATGTTTTAAACTTTAGAAAAGTTATCTTATTTGTTTAATGAAAATTATTTTTTAGTATTGATTTTGCATAAAAAATGCCTTTTTTATGACATTTAGCTATATTAAATGAAAATTATATTTAGATACAATTAACTAATAAACAGTAGTTTATTAAAATTAAAATGAAAATTATACAAAAAATTGCTTCCTGAATTTTATGACAATGGCAAAAATTTATTTTGAAATAATTATTTTAGAAAGTCTAATATTGGGTTAGTTATGTTTAAAGCACAATTTTTACAGCACATTACCCTAAGTAATTTAGAGGATAAAAAATCAATGCCGTGTAAGTTTTATCCGCCATAGTTTTGTATTATTGTAACCAAAAATCTATTTTTTCAATTAAATAATGATATTATGAGCAAATATTTTTATAAAGCAATTCGTTTCCTTTTCAGATTTCCATTATTTTGGAACTTAACAAAACCTTTTATTAATTTTTTCAAGAATCTTGAAGTGCAAAAAATGTGGACAGACAGAGCGCCACGTGACAAAATGATTAAAGAGCAAATATTGGTATCACCAGAAGTACGAAATGGATATTTTAAAGGAATGCTATATCCAGGTTTTCAAGCGGCAGGAAGTGCAATTTATCCGAAATTTATAGGTAGTTATGAAAATGAATTAAATCCTATTATAGAAAAAGCAATACAACAGCAATATGATACTATAATTGATGTTGGATGTGCAGAAGGATATTATGCAATTGGATTAGCAAGGTTATTGCCCAATGCAACTGTATACGCTTACGATACTGTACAATACGCTCGTAATCTTTGTAAACAAATAGCTACTATTAATCATGTGCAAGATAGAGTAATAATAAATGGCACTTTGAATGCAAGCGAATTAAGCAAATTTGATTTTACAAACAAGAACGCTTTTATTATCAGCGATTGTGAAGGATTTGAAAAACAACTTTTCACAAAAGAAAACATACACAATTTAAAAAACTGCGATGTTTTAATAGAAACACACGATTTGTTTGATTTAACAATTTCTGCTTATTTAATCGATTTATTTAAAGCTACGCATCAAGCACCTGTTATAATAGCATCTTTAGATGATAATAAGAAAGCTCAAACCTATCATTTTCCTGAAACTGAAAAATTAGATTTAAAAACTAAGAAAATAATTTTTTCTGAAGAACGAAAAGCAATTATGGAATGGTTGTTTTTTCAGAAAATGTAAAATAAAAGTTAAAACTTTGGAGCTCTTTAAAATTTTACTCGGCTGTAGTGCCGTCACCGCTGCCACCGCCATTAGTGTTGGGAAAGAATTGTTTTAATTCTTCCACTTTTTCAGTAAAACCAGGTGACTTAGTGCCTGCTTTGTATTTACTATAATCATAATCAGTAAGTCCATCTTGAAAATTATCATAATCATGTATAATTTTAAAATCACTTAACATACGTGTTAGGTTAGCAATTCTATCTAATCGCGTATCTGCAAAAACTCTATCTTGGAAATCAGCTTCAAACTCTACCCAGTCAACATCGGGGCTTGCCAAATTAGGCTGTGTTTGATAATACTCACGATCTTTATTCACAAACAATTTATTATACTCTTTGACGCTACCAAACTTGTTACGTTCTTCTGCATTAAGGTTCATTGTTACCGATATTAGATGTGTTTCAATGGTGGTTAATGCTGCATCAATAGCAGTTTTTTGGGCTGTTGTAAGGTGAAGCCTACCTAAATTTGTAACTGGCATATTTTTTTATTTTAATGTTACATCTAAAATAATAAAGACATTAGCATTGTCATAGTTATTACTTCAATATTTATCTTAATAAATGTTAATAAAATGTAAAGTGCCAATATTTACTATAAAATTTTATGATAGATACATAAAATTTTAAGCTATGTACATAAAATTTTAAGTATAACACATAAAATTTTAAGTCTGATACATAAAATTTTAAGCATGACACATAAAATTTTAAGCATGACACATAAAATTTTATCATTTTTTACTATAAAGTGGGAATTTACATGCCAATATTGGATTAAAGTGGTAATTTTGGTTTTTGTGTCTTTATACTAAATTTTATCTCTAATTTTAAAGTAAATATTTTGTAGAAAAATTGTCTTTTTTATGACATTTGGCTAACATAAATGAAAATTATTATTAGTCACAATTAACTAATAAACAGTAGTTTATTAAAAATAAAATGAAAATTATACAAAAATTACTTCCTGATTTTTATGACAATGGCAAAAATTTATTTTGAAATAATTAATAATTGTGGTTTAGATTTGACCAATCAATTAAATTAAATCACTTTTTAAATCACATAAAATGGGAAAAATCAACTCAATTTTTAAAACCATAGTTGCAGTGGCAATTGTTTTGGTAATGGCACAAGGTTGCGTACCTGCTGGTGGAAATACTCCAACTTCTGGAACTTTTAATGTTGGAATAGATGATGAATACTTTTTATACACTGAACCACACATTAATTTTAGCACCAAGATTTTAGAGATTGATGGTGATAGTATTTGTTTTGCAATCATGAAAGCTGATAATTTTCATATTCAACGATATTTTGGTATTTATACTAAATCGTCAGACGGAAATGTGTATGAATTTTTGAGTTATGGAAATTCTGATTTAATGCATCCATTACAAGGTGGTAAAACAATTTCAAATTTAAATGATTCAAATTTTATATGGAATACAAACCTTACAACTTATCTGGATGGCTGGATAGATGTTACAATTTATGAAAGATTTGACCATCATTTTGGTGTATCAGGTAGCTCTGTCTCACCATATGTACCATTAACTACCAGTGCGACAACTAATTTTCTATTTGAAGGCACCAACTATTTCGTGTTTCGTAAATTAAAAACAACAGGTTATCAATATTTCTGGATCAAATTAATCAACTTATCACCATTAAACATGGCAGTTTATGGTCGCGGCGAATTTTTCAGAGTTGAAACAGGCAAATACCAAATGAACAGCATTGTTACTGGACAATAATTTTATAATATTTTAAAATCACTTAAAATGAAAAAAATCAATTCAATTTTAAAAACAATAGCTGCGGTGGCAATTGTTTTGGTAATGGCACAAGGTTGCGTACCTGCTGGTGGAAATCCAACACCTAACGACCCAACAAAAGGTACACTTTCGATTGGTTTTTATCGATATCATATATTAGGAATTACACAACAACTAATAACTGGTACATTTACTCTAGAATTTTATAATTCACAAACAAACAGTCTAATATCTTCATCAACAGTAAATTACACACCAATTTCAGCAACGAATAATTCTGCATTACCAAGAACATTTAACAACTTAACTCCTGGCGATTATTACTTGCGTGTTAAAAATGTACATGATGAATATAGAGTTTTTTTTGTTTCTGGTTCGGGTAATCTAGATTCAACAAGTGGTTTTACAATTAGAGCTGGACAAATAACTTCTCATAATCCGATATTAGTTTTAGATATCTTTGAATAACATGTAAATATAAAATAAATTACTATTGAAAAGAAAGTCAGAAGCTCAAATTAGTTTCGGACTTTCTTGCTTAGATCACGTGCTTTTTTTGCAGATATCATCAAATTTTAAAATAAATTAACACCAAAACACTCAAATGCATATAATTAACTCATTTTCAAATTTTCAAATCTTCAAATTATACAGTATCTTTGCCAACTTATGATTTTTAAGAAATTCTATATTTTACTCATTTTTGCCATTTTTGCTTCGTCTTGCAACGTTTCAACTAACAAAATTTTGAAAGGCAACGACATAGAAGCAAAATTGAAAATTGCTGATAAATACTATGCAAAAAAGAAATACGATAAGTGCATTCCTATTTATGAAGAAGCGTTGACTATTTTAAAAGGACAGAAAAGTGTAGATGATATTTACTACAAATACGCTAATTCTTATTACTTAAATCAAAGCTACGAGTTAGGTGCGTTTTATTTGAGAAGTTTTTATACAACTTATCCTGCAAATCCATATGCAGAAACCGCAGGTTTCAGCGAAGCTATGTGTTATTTAAAGCAGTCGCCGCGCTATTCATTAGAGCAAGTGAACACACAAAAAGCAATCGAAGTGTTCCAGGCATATGTTGACAGATATCCAAAAAGCGAAAAAGTGCCTGAAGCCAATGCAAAAATTGATGAATTAAGAGGCAAATTGCGTAAAAAAGCGTACGAAAGTGCGTATCTTTACTATAAAATTGGTGAATACCACGCAGCTGCTGTGGCATTTGAAAATTTTTTAAAGGAATTTCCTGAACATGAAAATCCTGAACGTGTGAATTTTCTGATCGTAAAAGCATTGAAAAAATTCGCCGACGGAAGTTACAAAGACAAAAAAGAAGAACGTTATAAAGATTTTGAAACACATTTTGAAAAATTCAAACAAAAATATCCAAGCAGCAAATATTTAGTTGATTTGGAAAAAATGCACAAACATAAATAATTAGAAAATTTAAATTAATACTATGTCAACCATTAAAAAAGAAGAAGCAAAATCAATGTCAGCTTACATTGAAACTAGAAACTTAGACGATTTAGCAGCTCGTACTGGAAACATTTACAAATCTATCAATGTAATTTCAGCACGTTCTTCTCAAATGAATACAAAAATGAAAGAAGAATTGCACCGTAAATTAGAAGAATTTGCATCTGCAACAGATAATTTAGAAGAAGTTTTTGAAAACAGAGAACAAATTGAAATTTCTCGTTACTACGAAAAATTGCCTAAAACTACAATTACTGCGTTGCATGAGTTTTTGAATGACGAAACGTATTTTAAAGATAAAGAGATTTAGTAAATTGGTCATTTGAAAATAGACATTGGTCAATAGTTATGTAAAAAACGTTAATGACTAATTTCCAATCTTACTAATGACTAATCGCTAATGACTAATGACTAAACAACATGCTGAAAGATAAAAAAATTTTACTCGCAGTTTGTGGAAGTATAGCTGCCTACAAGGCAGCTTTTTTAGTGCGCTTACTGGTAAAAGAAGGTGCGCAAGTTCGTGTCATCATGACAAAAGCTGCAACCGAATTTATTTCACCTTTAACTTTGGCAACGCTATCTAAAAACGAATGCGTAACGGATTATATCAATACAACAAAAACCAATTGGAACAATCATGTAGAACTCGCACTTTGGGCCGATTTGATCCTGATTGCACCTTGTTCTGCTGGCACAATTTCCAAAATGGCAAACGGAATTTGCGATAATTTACTGATGGCAGTTTATTTGTCGGCACGTTGTCCAATATATTTGGCACCAGCTATGGATGAAGATATGTGGAAACATGCATCAACCAAACAAAACATTCAAAAATTAATTTCTTTTGGAAATAAGATTATTTCGGTAAATAATGGCGAGCTCGCAAGTGGTTTGATTGGTGAAGGAAGAATGTCTGAACCACAAGAAATTGTTGATTTTTTGACAACTCACGACTCACGACTCACGACTCACGACTCCAAACTTTCTAAAAAGAAAATTTTGATAACTGCTGGACCAACCTACGAAGCACTCGATCCAGTTCGGTTTATTGGCAATCATTCTTCAGGAAAAATGGGTGTTGCATTGGCTGAAAAAGCTCGCGATTTGGGTGCTGACGTTGAGTTGATTATTGGACCAACTAAATTGCAAATTCCAAATACAATTAAAGTGACGCATGTAACATCTGCAAATGAAATGTATTTGGCTTGTAAAAAGCATTTTGCAAAAACAGATGTTTGCATTTTCGCAGCTGCAGTGGCTGATTATACTCCAAAAAATGTAGCAGCACAAAAAATAAAAAAATCAGATGCTGAATTTTCTATCACGCTAAAAAAGAATGTTGACATCGCATATGAATTTGGAAAAATCAAAAAAAACAACCAAATTTCAGTTGGTTTTGCGTTGGAAACAAATGACGAATTGAATCATGCAAGAGCAAAAATTACCAAGAAAAACTTTGATTTAATTGTATTGAATTCACTGAACGACAAAGGTGCTGGTTTTAAACACGAAACAAATAAAATCACAATAGTAAATCGTAACAATAAAATACATAAATTTGAGTTAAAGACAAAGGACGAAGTAGCTGTTGATATTTTAAATGAATTGGAAAAATTATTGAAATAATCTTTTCTTAAGTTCTAAGCTTTAGAAAAGATGAAAAAGAAAAAAGATGAAAAAAATAATCTTATCGCTTATTACTTTTTACTTAATACTTACTACTTGCAGTGCGCAAGAATTAAACTGTACGATTGCTATCAATGCACCAAAAAATCAGAATATTGACCCATTAGTTTTTAAAAATTTAGAAGTTGCTTTGATGGAATTTATGAATGGCAGAAAATGGACCAACGACAACTTCAAGGAAAACGAAAAAATAAAATGTTCTATTACTATCAATATTACTGGAATTCCTAGCGAAGGTTCTTACAAAGCAGATGCTATTATACAATCTCAACGTCCAATTTATAATTCAAATTACAACTCATTACTTTTAAATATTCAAGACAGAACTTTTGATTTTGACTATGCTGATTTGCAAAATTTATTTTATAATGACAATGCATACACTTCACAAATCACATCACTGTTTGCCTACTATGCATATCTAATTTTAGCGTATGATTATGAATCTTTTTCAAAAGAAGGTGGCACACCTTATTTTCAAAACGCACTCACTGTTTGCAATAATATTCCACAAGGCGAACGTTCTAAATATAAAGGTTGGAGCCAGTTTGATGCTTCTATCAGTTTCACCAACGGTACGATTAATCGATTTATAATGGTTGATAATTGGTTGAATCCAAGATATAAAGATATGCGATTGGCATACTATAGCTATCATTCTGGTGGTTTAGATAGAATGTATACAGATGCTGCACAATCAAGAAGTACGATTATGGCTTCACTTAATTTATTTCAGAAAATAAATGTTGACAATCCGAATTTACAACCGTTGCGCTCTTTTTTTGCTTCAAAATACACAGAACTGATAAATTTGTATTCTAAAGGTGATATGAGTGAAAAAGCTGTGGTAACACAATTGCTGACTACTTTAGACCCAATCAATTCGGATAAGTATAAGCAGATTCAAAAATCGAAGTAAAACTTCTAAGTAAATTGTTGGTTGGAAACCAACAATGGCAAGACATAGGCAAGATTTAATTTTTCTTATTACTTACTACTTACTACTATTTTGTAAATTTACAACGTGCTACAATCACTTTCCATAAAAAATTATGCTATTATCGAATCTGTCGAAATTCAATTCGATATGCATTTAAATATTATTACTGGTGAAACAGGTGCTGGAAAATCTATTTTGTTAGGTGCGATGAATTTAATTTTAGGCAAACGCGCTGATACTTCAGTGTTACGCAACGCTGATGAAAAATGTTTAGTTGAAGCCACTTTTTCCATCAAAAATTATTCGCTGAAAAAATTCTTTTCAGACAATGATTTGGAATACGAAAACGAAACCATCATCAGAAGAGAATTAAACACAAATGGCAAATCGCGTGCATTTATTAATGATTCACCAGTTACCTTAGATGTATTGAAAGCATTGACCGAACAGTTAGTCGATATTCATGCGCAAAGTGAAACGCAAAACTTATTGGATAAATTTTTCTTTTGTGAAATTTTAGATGAATTAGCAAAACAAACTGCTGTTGTAAAAGAATATCAAACAAATTACCAGCAATACAAAATCAAACAAAATAGATTAACTCATTTGCAAAAAGAGCAAATCAGTTTGCAAAAAGAATTTGATTTTATTTCGTTTCAATTGAATGAATTAATCGAAGCAAATCTGAATGAAGATGAAGCTGCGCAATTGGAAAGTGAATTAAGTTTATTGCAAAATGCAGAAACAATTACTCGTAATTTAGCTGATGCGTATGCGTTGATGGATGCGAATGAATTTTCCGCATTATCGCAATTGTTGCAAGCCAATAAACAAATTGGTCAGTTGGCAAATTTTCATGATGTATTATTAGAAATGCACGACAAACTATCCGCAATTACAGATGATTTGAAGTCAATGACGCGACAAATTACTAACATTGCTGATGCAACTGAATACAATGAAGAACGTGTTTTATTATTGACAGAAAAGCAAACAACTATCAATAAATTACTGCAAAAACATCATGTAAGTGAAGTGAAAAATTTGCTGGAAATTCAACATAGTTTACAACAAAAAGTTGATGCATTCAGTAACTCAACAGAAGAAATTTTGCAATTAGAAACCGAAATCAAACAAGATAAAAAAACGTTATTAACTGCTGCGCAAAGTATTTCCAAGAACAGAAACAAACAAATAAAAATTGCAGAAAATAAAGTTTCTGCCTTGTTAGTTGATTTAGGAATGCCTTTTGGATTTATACAATTAGAACAAAAAATAGCAGAAGCAGAAAAACTAAATGCATTTGGAATCGATGAAATACGTTTATTGTTTTCTGCGAATAAAGGTTCATTGCCACAACCTTTAGATGAAGTTGGAAGTGGTGGCGAAAAATCGCGTTTGATGTTAGCGATTAAAAGTTTGGTTGCCGAAACGATTACGTTGCCAACCTTAATTTTTGATGAAATAGATACCGGAATTTCTGGTGAAGTAGCACAAAAAGTAGGCACTATCTTAAAAGAATTAGGCAAAAAACATCAGGTGATTTCGATTACGCATTTACCGCAAGTGGCAGCCAAAGCCAACAAACATTTCTTTGTGTATAAAAATCACGAGAAAGAAAAAACCTTTACTGAAATTAAAACGCTTTCTGGTGATGAACGCTTGCACGAAATTGCAGTCATGTTAAGTGGTAACAATCCACCAAAAGAAGCGCTGGAAAATGCAAAGAGATTGTTGAATTAATTTTTATCAATTATACTCAGCAATTATTTTCTGAATGTTTGCATCGGTTTTGAGTTCATCATAGAATTCAAATAAAATATCATTCATTGCATAATTTTCTTCGAGCAACATACGCAATAAAATTTCGCCGTGTTTTGGTTGGTTTTCCATATATGTGATTGCACAAATCGCGTACTGTAATTCTATCGTTGACTTACAAACTTCAATTCCTTTTTGCGCAATTTCTTTAGCCGTTTCTGTGTCGCCATTCACAGCCATAATTTTTGCCAACACAAAATATGCTTCGTATCGTTTTACAAAAATATCAATCGCTGTTTCGCAAGCATCAATAGATACTTCGGTTTCGCCAATTTCCAACGCAGCTTCAGCCATCGCTAAACAAAATTCGTATTGCTCTTTCTCTAACTCGTTAGCTTTCTGAAATGATTTGTATGCTTGTTCCCAAAGTCCTTCGTGCTTATACGTTTCACCAATTCTGAAATATGCTTCTGATAACGATGGATTTTCATGCACTGCTTTTCGGTAGCAATAACGCGCCATTTTCATTTCACCTAATGCTTCGTGGCATTGTCCTTGTAAATAAAAAACTTCTTCGTCTGGTTCGTAAGTCGCCAGCATTTCCTGCAAAATATCCAATGCTTTTTGGTATTCATTATTTTTAAAATGAATTTCTGCAATATCCTGATACACAAAATCAGCTTCTTCATTAATTGCTAATACATATTCATATGCATTGATGGCTTCATCATCTTGTCCGCAACCACGATAAGCACTAGCCAAATTATACCACGCAAACTGATTGTACGGATTTTCATCAATCATTTTTTGATGTATCGGAATACTTTCTTTAAATCGTTCTGTAATTTCAATACAATAATTAAAGCGATTCAATGCTTCTTCATTATTAGGTTCTACTTTCAAACATAATATTAGATTATCGTAAACTTCAGCATATTTTCCCCAATCTTCATACACATCACATAGCTGCAAATACACATCTGCCAAATCTTCCTGTTCTACTTTTTCCAATTGATCTTCTAAAATAAAAATTGCTTCTTTGTATTTTGATTGAAAAGAAAATATTTCTGCACGCAACAAATAAATTCCCAATTCATTGCTGTCAAAAATTTCTGCTTTTTCTAAAATTTCTAAACTTGCATCAATTTGTTTCATTTCAAAAAACAATTGTGCTTTCTTTAATAATAAAATAGAAGAATAAGGATATTGTAACAATGATTTTTCAGCAACTTCTAAAGCACTGTCAAACTGATTACGTTCTTCGTAATATTCAATAATGACTTCGAAATCATCTTGCTCGAAAAATGGTGTGTGATTATTTTTTAACGATTGTTCGTATTGTTGAACTAACTCTAATACGTTTACTTCGTCTTCATTATCAAATTCAAAATTGCTCATAGACATATTTTTTGATACGCATTGTATCGCAATTCAAAGTTAATACTTATTATTGTATACAATTTGAGTTAAAAGTTAAATGTTACGAATGAGAAAAGCGATTCTACTTATTAACATTATGGTATTATTGCTGAAAACTTCTGTTTTTTCGCAAGACACTGTATCCGTTTCTGTTGATACCATTCCTACAAAAAAAGAAAAGCATTTTAAGAAATTAGAAGAAACGCAACAAAAATATTTGCATTGGATTGATAAAAAAAATCGTGAGTTTCCGTTTGCGTTGCCAGCCGTTGCCTATAATAAATATGATGGTGTACAAATTGGTGCCATTTTAATTAATTTAAAACAACCAGTAAAACATGTAGATTTTACTGGAAGTTTGCTGTATGGCATCAAATCGAAAAAAGTAAATGGAACCGCAAATGTTGATTATTATATTCGATTAAAAAAAGGCGTTGTTTCGCAAATAAAACCTGGTGTTCGTTTTCAAAGTTTTACGTACGCTGATTTTGTAAAACCTTTAAAATATTATGCAATTCATCCAGAAATTGTCATCAATTTTAATCATCGAACAGAAAAATTAGAAAAAATTTCGCATCAAGTAATTTTCAGAAGTCATGTGGTTTTACAAAAAGACATTACATTTAATTATGGAACAAGCACGTTCGACAAAGATACCTTAACCAGATTTTATGTGAATGAATTTCAGTATCATTTTAAACGTGAAGACAAAAATTTTCCTGTTAATGCGTCGTTGAATTTTGAGCAAAGCAAGCAGTTCTTGAAAACTTATGTTGTAGTCAATTCTTTTATTCGTTATCAATTAAAAAATTACAATACTGGTGTGCATTTACGGTTTTTTGTTGGTGGTTTTTTATGGCGAAAAAATCAATTTTTCTTTAATAATTTAACGTATGCTGATTATGGTTTTAGTGCAAATGGCAGAACTGGTTCACAAGATTATTTTTACAACGATTTTTATTTTAACAGAAATGGACAAGATGGTTTTGGTGCCAATCAGATTACAAAAACAGATGGATTTTTAAAAACGGTTGCGCCAAAAACAGTTATTGGACAAACACCCAATTGGATGCTTGCATTTAATTTAAAATTAGATTTTCCGATAAAATTTGTACCGATAAAATTCTTCTTTGATTTGGCTTATTCATACAATAATAAATATGGAAATGGTGCGCCATTGCCAATAAAATCTTTACAGTATGATGCTGGAATGATGTTTAGTTTCTTTGATGAAGGATTTGAAATTTATTTACCATTTTTAGTAAGTAAAGATTATAAAACATACAACAAAGCCAATGCACCAAAATTTGGCCAACGGATTACTTTTTTACTCGATTTGCATAAAATAGAACTGTATAAAAAGATTAGAGACCTTAGATTTTAGTTAATTATTCCAAAAAAGTATTTTTTTGATTTAAATCAACTTTTTGAGAGTTTATTTGCGTTTAATTTTTTAAATTGCTTAAAATTTAAAACCTTAAATTAAACCAAAAAAACTATGGCTAATCTTTATTTTAGAGATTATATTCGGATTTCGCCATTTAAGAAATCGAAACCAACATTTGCAGAATGTATAAATTGTTTTACTGCATTTTTAAAACAATTCCCATTTTTTACTGAAGATGATTTAAATGGATTAGGAAAATATTTTGATTATTTTTCTGCAAAAAAAAATGAAACAATTCTGCTTCCTGGCGAAGTATGTGAATATATAATTTTTACTTGCAAAGGTGCGGTTAAACAAGTTGCAAAAAATGAAAATGGATTACATATCATTGAATTATTACCAGCTGGAAATTTCTGTACTGCTATTAATAGTTTTAAAACAAAAAGAAATACGGTAGTTGGTTTTGTTTGTGCACAACAAACTTATGGTATTAAATTGTCTTTAGAAAATTATGAGAAGTTGATAAAACAACGACCAAATTTTGAAAAGCTTTTGAATTCAACATATGAACATGGAATTAATCACTTAATTTACAGATTAACTACATTTCAATCTTTAGATGCAAATGGCAGATATTCCAATTTATTGAGAGAACAACCAGATGTTTTTGAGAAATTTACTATGAATGATATTGCAAGTTACTTAGGCATAAAACCTGAAACCTTAAGCCGTTTGCGAAAAAAAATAGGCGCTAAATAATTTACAACTTATAAACTTAATAAAAAAAACGGAAGCAATTGCCTCCGTTTTTTTCTTTTTAGATTTATTATTTACCGAGTGCAATAGCATTTTCAAAACCAGCTTTTGCTCTTACTTGAGGTAATGCTGCATCAGCGGCGGCACGTGATGCAAAGCCAGTAATCCATACTATATTCAGTCCTTTTTCATTTTTATAAGTTACTAATTTTCCAATAGATGAAAACTGATTTAGCAAACTCCAATTTGGATTTCCAAATGCACCTAATTGTATCGCATTTCCAAATGTAGCTAACATTTCTGTTTGCGTTTTTGAACCATATGATTTTATATTTCCATTCATAGTTGCTACTGGTTGCACTGCATTATTTTGTACATTATTTCGCTCTTTATTTGCTTTCTGCATTGGTATTGATTGCATATTTTGTTTTGGTGCAGTTTCTATATTTGCATACGATTCTTCTTTTTTTGTTTGTGATTGTTGCACTGCTGAGCCAGCATTTGTTGAAATTGGTGCTGCTGTTGAATTGTCGCCAATTGCACTTGCATCATTGGAGTTTCCAGGCGATGCTGTTGAATTATCACCGATAGCTGCTATATTTCCAGCATCATTTTTTGCTGATGTAACTACATTTGTTGTTTGGTTAGTAACAATCTTTGTTACTTCTTGATTTTTGTTATTTACTATAGTTTGTGTGTTATTGGTAGAAGTCTCTGAAATTTTTTCTACAACTTTATCTTGAACTAACACAGGTTTAGTTGTTTGTGTAATAACTTTCACCTCTTCTGTAGTCGTTGTTTTAGTCGTAACTGTACTTTGACCATCAGCATCTTCAACTTGCAATGTATTCAAGTCTAATTTTTTGATGATTCCGTTGGATGAATAAGTAAGTGTATGATCATTTAATAGTCCTGGATTTGATTCATTATTAACTGTATTTATTCCTTTTCCTAAATTAGATGGCTTGCCCCATTTTCCGTCTTTGAATTCTGAAACATATAAATCTAACCCACCAATTGAATTTGGAAAACCTGCAACAAAGTACATTTTTTTTACATTGCCAACTTCTAATAACGAAGGTTGGCCGACTTTAAATGTACCTAATAAACTTTTATTCATGGTGTATGCAATCCATTTTTTATCTTTTTGTGTTGCATGCAATACTTCAAACATCAATGTTTCTTCCAATGTTTTTAAACGAACTGGAATTTTATATGGTGGCACATTATCATCATATAGCTGAAACGTAATTTCTTGCAAAAAAGAATAATCACCATTTGTAATTGTTTTAGCATATGTTGATGTTGATTTTGAGATTAATATTATAGAGAGTGTAAGTATAAAAAATGGTTTTTTCATCATGTGATTTTTAATTTAATTTGGTATCTTATTTTAATCGTGTTTTTACAAAAGTCCAACTTTATACAAGTAAAAAAACTTTAAAGTTTTCCACAATATTGTATTACATGCAGTTATCAAGTATAATGCCAACAATACAAACAACTATGTGAATTAACTTTTTTTATTATTTATTATTATAAAGCAAAAAAAATTATTTAATTTGTAGTGGATGAAGTATGGATTTGTAAATAAGAATTGGCTATGTAAGTTTGTATGTTTGTTGGTATTAATAGTACAACCAATATATAATTTTGCACTTGGAGATTTAAAAATTTCAGGTGCACGACAAGCAGGCATGGGTTTAAATTCAATTGGACTGGTAAGTGTGTATTCTGCATACAATAACCAAGCAGCTGGTGCTTATTTAGAGCATCCGAGTTTTGGTATTTATTATTCACCAGTTTTCGTTGGATTAGGTGTCAACAATCTTTCTGGTGTGATTGTATATCCAATGAAAAAACAAAAAATGGGAACATTTGGCGTTTCTATTCATTATTTTGGTTACACAGCATATAGCGAAAAGAAAGTAGGACTATCTTACGCAATTAAATTAGCTAAATATATCTCTATTGGTGTTCAATTAGATTATATCAATGCTAAAATCCAAGGTTACGGTTCTAAAAATTTAGCCACATTTGAGTTTGGTGTTTTTGCTCGGCCAATTCCAGAATTATCCATTGCAATGCACATTTACAATCCTGTTAAAATTGTAATTGACAAAGCAACTGGTGAAAAATTACCTATTGTTTTGCGTGCTGGCATAACCTACGAAGCAATAAAACGATTCTTCATTTCTGCACAAATTGATAAAGATTTTTCAAAAAAATTAGTATTCAGAGCTGGCGTAGAATACACAATAAAAGATATGGTTAGCTTTAGAGCTGGCGTTGCTACCGATCCGGTTGCAGGCACGTTTGGCGTTGGCGTAAGACTAAAACAAGGATTAGGCATTGATGTTGCTTGCACCTATCAAGGTAATTTAGGATTTAGTCCACACTTTGGAATTTTGTACGAATTAAAAAAGAAAAAGAAAATTGCAAATGTTACACCATCTGCACCAACTTCTATTGAAAAATTAGCACCAACAATAACACCAGCTAGTAATTTACCAATTAAATAGAAATTGAGAAAGTTTGAAATAATCAAACTTTCTCAATTTCTGTAAAGTTTTTCTCCTAATTATTTACATAACCAAAATCATCAACTGGGTCTAATAATGTATTGAAATTCATTCCTAATAAAGATTGATTGGGTCTGTAATCTATTGCACTCATTTCAAAACTATCAAAATCACCAATATCACCTTGTGTTAATGATGATCTCGTTGTAAATTGCCCTGAAATTACCATTGAAACATAAGGATTGTTTGACATAGAAGTCATTCTATATGTTTGCGAAATTGAACTGGTTGTTCTTGCAAAAACTGGCACTGATGTTACACCACTGAACGTAAGTGATTTAGGCATACGCATCCAAAATTCTCTTAATCCAGAAGCATCACTTACAGCAATTGTAAAATTATACGTAGTATTGAACGGTAAATTAATGTCATCGTTTGTATAGCTCGAGTCAGAATAAAATGTTTTGGTAATGTGTGGACCAGAAATATAAAACGTAAATTTTGGTTTTACAGTATCGACAGTTGCTGGATTATTCTTTTTGCACGAAATAGACAATAATGATATTACCGCCATCATTATTGATAGATAAATTGTTTGTTGAATTTGATTTTTCATTTTTATAATTTTTATTTAGTCAAATTTAAATACAATCCGATTTATTCGCATAATTAATGAGTATCTGGCAATTACTAATTAGTATTCGAGTTTTTTTTACAATTTCTTGACTAAAATAATCTCATTAAATACTGTATTTTTGCATCATGGAAAACATACGAAATTTCTGTATAATAGCACATATTGACCACGGAAAAAGTACACTAGCGGATCGATTACTCGAAGTAACTAAAACAGTTTCTGAACGCGATATGCAATCACAAGCATTAGATGATATGGACTTGGAACGTGAAAGAGGAATTACCATCAAAAGTAAAGCCATTCAAATGGATTATGTGGACAAAGATGGTAAAAAATACGTTTTAAATTTAATTGACACACCAGGACACGTTGATTTTTCTTATGAAGTCTCACGTTCTTTAGCAGCATGCGAAGGTGCACTTTTATTAGTTGATGCAGCACAAGGCATTCAAGCACAAACCATTTCTAATTTATATTTAGCTATTGAAAACGGTTTAGAAATTATTCCAGTCATTAACAAAGTTGATATGCCTGGTGCCATGATTGAAGATGTAACCGATCAAATTATCGATTTAATTGGCTGCAAAGCAGATGAAATTATTTTAGCAAGTGGAAAGACTGGAATTGGCATCGACGATATTTTTGATGCAGTAATCAAACGAGTTCCTGCACCAAAAGGCAATAAAGAAGAACCTTTACAAGCATTGATATTTGATTCTGTTTTCAATTCGTTTCGTGGTGTCATTGCATACGTTCGAATTAAAAACGGCACTTTAAAAAAAGGCGATAAAGTAAAATTTATGGCTACTGGAAAAGAATATTATGCAGATGAAGTTGGTGTTTTAAAAATGAGTTTAGATCCACGACCAGAAATTGCTGCTGGCGATGTTGGCTATGTCATTACTGGTTTAAAAGTTTCAAAAGAAATTAAAGTTGGTGATACACTTACTTTGGTCAACAATCCTTGCACAGATATTATTCATGGTTTTGAAGATGTAAAACCAATGGTATTTGCTGGTATTTATCCAATAGATAATGACGATTTTGAAGAACTACGTGATTCGTTAGAAAAACTGCAATTAAACGATGCCTCTTTAGTTTGGGAACCAGAAACATCGTTGGCACTTGGCTTTGGTTTTCGTTGTGGTTTCTTAGGTTTGCTGCATTTAGAAATTGTTCAAGAACGTTTAGAACGCGAGTATGATATGACCATCATTACAACAGTTCCAAATGTTACTTACCACGCTTTTAAAAAAGACGGAACAGAGTTAATAGTTAACAATCCATCGGATTTACCTGAACCAACGATTTTAAATTATGTAGAAGAACCTTACATCAAAGCACAAATAATTACCAAACCAGAATATATTGGCGCAATTATGAAATTGTGCATGGACAAACGTGGTATTTTAAAAAACCAAGTGTATTTAACAGAAACCAGAATTGAATTGCAATTTGATTTGCCTTTAGCAGAAATTGTATTTGATTTTTACGATATTTTAAAATCTATTTCAAAAGGTTATGCAAGTTTTGATTATCAAATGGCTGACTTTAGAGAAAGTGATTTAGTACGTTTAGATATAAAATTAAATGGTGAAAATGTAGATGCGTTTTCTGCTTTAATACACAGAAGCAAATCCTATTATTTTGGAAGTCGATTATGTGAAAAATTAAAAGAGCTGATACCACGTCAGCAGTTTTTAATAGCGATACAAGCAGCTATTGGTGCAAAAATTATTGCTCGCGAAACTATTTCTGCCATGCGAAAAGACGTAACCGCAAAATGTTACGGTGGTGATATTTCTCGAAAAAGAAAGCTTTTAGAAAAACAGAAAAAAGGTAAAAAACGTATGCGCCAAGTTGGAAATGTAGAAGTTCCGCAGGAAGCTTTTATGGCTGTGTTGAAGCTGAATGATTAATGCATAGATTCTTACTAAAAATTTCTACTTCACAAAACTCGAATCAGATAACGTCAGCAAAAATGCTTTTAGGTCTGCTTTTTGTGAAGGTGTTAAATCGAGTCCCCAATGTCCAAGTGTTTCTAAGCGTTTGTTGGCTTTTTCACGCATGATGGGTTCTAGTGTAGGTGAACCTTTGGGTCCTTCACTGTAAAAATCAATCACTTCATCTAAAGTTTGAAATCTGCCATCGTGCATGTATGGTGCTGTAAAAGCTAGATTACGCAACGAAGGAATTTTAAATCTGCCATAATCTGCTAAATCATTTGTAAATTCTCCTAATCCAAAATCTAAAAAACCTGTCACATTTTCTACACTATCTAAACCGTTATTGGCAAACGTTCTGTCTGGTGAAATAAACACTTCTGGTGCTGTTGAACTATGGCAATGAAAGCAATCACCTTTTTCTGTTTTAAAAATATCAAATCCTCTAATTTCTGAAATCGATAATGGAACTTCACCACGCACATATTTATCGAACTTAGAGTTGTAAGAAACTAAGGTCATTTCAAATTGCTCTAATGCTTTTGTAACATATTCTTTAGTGATTGAATTTACACCAAATGCTTTGTAAAATAAATCTTTGTAGACTGAATTATTTTGCAATCTAAATTCAGCAATTGCCCAAGGCAAATGCATTTCAACTGGATCTTCAACTGGCTTTAAAGCTTGCTCTGTTAAGCTGCTTTCTCTTCCGTCCCAAAAAAATCGATTTTTTTGCCAAGCTAAATTTACTAATGCAGAAGCATTTCTTCGACCAAATATACCATCAACACCAGTACTTAGTTTTCTAACATCAGAAAAGCCATCTATTGGTTTGTGACAACCTGCACATGATAGCGTTGAATCTCTTGAAAGAATCGGATCGAAAAATAATTTTTTACCAAGTGCAATTCCTTCCAATGTCATTGGATTATTGGAATTCAAAGGCATATCTCTAAATCCTTGAATTTTAGGTGTTAAATAAGGTGTTGTTTGGTAATTATTTTCTTTTTTACATGAAAAAATTATAAGCGAGTAAAGAATGCTTATCAAACAAAAAAATATAAAATGCTTTTTCGTCATTTAGCTTTTGGTGTAATAGTTGTTTGAATACTATTTACAAAACTATTTCTAATGGCAATACCTTTGGCAATTTCAGATGCTTCGCTATGATTACTAAAATTAGTTATTTGAAAATTATCATTATCTAAAACAAATAACTTGTCTAAATCCAAAGTAATATTTAGTTGTTCACCTATTTTAGGAAAATTAGATGCAACAATTTGTTGGTATAATGTATCGGATCCAAGATGCATAGAGAATGGTGTATTGGGTGTTTGATTTTTTGTAACAGAATTGTCAATATTTCCTTCTAAAATTAAGAATCGATATTTCAACATGTCCCAATATAATCCTGTTTCGACACTTAATGGACTAGAAGCAAGAAATGAAGCAGGTACTGAATTATTTTTTATTGAATCTAAGCCAAAAGAGAATTTGAATTTTGTGAAATTGCCGCCTGGAAATTTAAATTGAAAATTATTAACCGCTGATGTCAGTAAAAATACATCTTTAACAAGCACTTCATTGTTATCTTTATCAACGTATACGAAATTAGAAAACAATATTTTTGTTTTAGCTACACTCAACTGATACGGTCTATTATTTGGTGTTTTGTTTGTTGTTTTTATAGTAAATGAAACAGTTACATCGTCTTGCTTTTTACAAGCCAAAAGCATAGTGCTACAAATAATAATGAATAGTAATTTTTGCATCTTATAAAATTAACCAAAAATGTTCATTTTTGTTTTGTGTTAACATAATTTAAAAAAGGTGAAAGAAGATATCTTTCACCTTTTTATAATAAACCTTCAAGGTTTTTAAAAACTTGAAGGTTTAAAACTTGATAGTTTTATAAAAATTAATCTCTACCTAAAACTTGTTTCCACGTAATTGCTGCTAAAACAGCGCCAACAATTGGTGCAATAATAAATAGCCAAACTTGTGCTAAAGCTTCGCCACCTGCAAAAATTGCTGGTCCAATACTGCGTGCTGGATTTACGGAAACGCCAGTTACTTTGATACCAACAATATGAATTAACACTAAAGTTAAACCTATCGCTAAACCAGCAAAACCACCGTTGGTGTTTTGTCCACTTGTAGAACCAAATATCACTAATAAGAAGATAAATGTAAACACAGTTTCAGCTAAAAAAGCAGCAACCAATGAATATTCACCTAAATAGCCAGTTCCAAAACCATTTGAACCTAGAGCCCAAGGTTTCATTTCAAAACCTGGATGATTACTTGCAATTACATACAAAATGCCAGCACCTAAAATAGCACCAACAATTTGTGAAATTACATAGCCAACTAAATCTTTAGAAGATAATTTGCCAGCAACAGTCATAGCTACTGAAATAGCTGGATTGATGTGACAGCCAGAAATTGGACCAATTGCATAAGCCATTGCCACTACGGACAAACCGAATGCGAAAGAAATACCAAGCAAGCCAACGCCAGTAGTTCCATCTGCGCCTGCAATTACTGCACTACCGCAACCCATTAATACGAGTACCATCGTTCCTAATAATTCGGCGATGTACTTTGATGATGCTTTTGTTTCCATAAAAAATGTTTTTTTGTTTAAAATTGACTCAATTTATTAAGATTAAATTAACATTTCAAACTTTATGTAAAAAAAAATGGTGACTTTGGTCACCATTTTTGAGTTATAAACATTGAAATAAATTTTGATACGAATTGAAAATCAACGATTTATACCAACGTTTTGTTAAAATTATTATTTTTCAACAATTACAAAGTTTTTAAAACATCGTTCATTGCACGAACAGCATCAGCGCTTTTGTTGAAAGCAGCTTGTTCTTCTTCGTTCAAGTTATAATCGATGATTTTTTCCCAACCAGTTTTGCCAATTACCACAGGAACACCTAAACAGATGTCTGTTTGTCCGTATTCGCCTTCTAATAAAACGCAAGAAGTGATTACTTTTTTCTCATCGCGCAAGATTGCCTCCACAACTGACATACCTGCAGCACCTGGCGCATACCAAGCCGAAGTTCCTATTAAGCCAGTTAAAGTTGCACCACCAACCATGGTGTCAGCAGCTACTTTTTTCAATGCATCAGCATCTAACATATTAGAAACCGGGTTTGAATTTAACGTAGCAAAACGTGTTAATGGAATCATCGTTGTATCACCGTGACCGCCAATTACGGTTGCATTTAGGTCGTTTTGTGAGCAATTTAATGCAACTGATAAATAATATTTGAAACGGCTGCTATCTAAAGCGCCACCCATTCCTATTACTCTATTTTTTGGAATACCAGTTGATTGCAACGCTAAATAAGTCATCGTATCCATTGGATTTGAAATAATTACCAAAATAGCTTCCGGTGAATATTTCAATATATTTTCAGCAACACCTTTTACAATGCCAGCGTTAGTACCAATCAATTCTTCACGTGTCATACCTGGTTTACGTGGAATTCCAGACGTAATTACCACTACATCGCTGCCAGCAGTTTTAGAATAATCATTGGTTGAACCGGAAATTTTTGTATCAAAACCTAATAATGATGAAGTCTGCATCATATCCATGGCTTTTCCTTCAGCCAAACCTTCTTTAATATCTAACAAAACCAACTCGTGGCATAATTCTTTGCGTGCGATGTTATCGGCTACTGTTGCGCCAACTGCACCTGCACCAACTACTGTTACTTTCATTTTGTAATTTATTTTAATTAAATGATTGAAAATTCGGTGCAAAGATACGAATTAGTAGTAAGTAGCAAGTAGTAAATGATAAGATTTTATGATTTGTTCATTCATTAAAAAAGGTCAAAAAGATTATACTTTTTGACCTTTTATACTAAATAATAGTTGGCAATTTACACCAATCCTTTTTTGTAAGCAATTTTTAGTAAACCTGCTGTGTTGTTTACGTTTAGTTTTGCCAGCATGTTTTTACGGTGTGTTTCCACTGTGTTTTTGCTAATAAATAATTTGGTAGCTATATCTTGAGAAGTTAAACCAAGAGCAATCAATTGTAGAATTTCCAATTCGCGTTGCGTGATTTGCGCAGCTAGTTCATCGTAATTGCGCGTATCTTCTTCGTCTGTATTTGACATAGAAGAAATCAATTTTTCCTGTGTTTCTGTATCTAAGTATGATTTATCTTGATAAACCGTTTCAATTGCTTTGATTAAATCATCTTTAGAAATATTTTTCAGCACATATCCTTTTGCGCCAACTTCTAGACATTCTTTAATAAAACGTGGCTCGCTGTGCATTGTCAGCATTAATATTTTTATTGTAGGATAAAGTAATTTTAATTGTTTTGTTGCTTCAATGCCATCCATTTCTGGCATATTAATATCCATTAAAACTACATCAACTTTAGTATTTTTAATTTTTTCAATCGCTATTTTGCCGTTGTGCGCGGTTCCTGCAATTTTGATATTCAGTTCATCATCTAACAACGATACAATTCCATCCAAAAAAATCTGATGATCATCAACTACAAATACATTTATTTCTTGCATAATTTTAGTTTTTTGCTTTGCAAAGGTATTTTATAAATATCAAAATACGAGCCGTTTTACCAATATTTTATAAATGAAAACAATTTCCTTGTTTTTAGGTAGTTATAATTGGATTCGTTGCTGTATGCTTCGCGCTCAAATGAAATATTTTGATACGCTTTGTTCCAGTCTTTATACTTTATAAATAAAATTAAAAATTCAATGTAATAGATCAGAATAAAGAAAATAAAGAACAATTCCATTTGCTGATAAATATGTATCATTTCATGGTTGATAAATGTTTTATCATCTTTTTGTGTTTTACTTTCCAAAATCACGAATGGAAAAATGGTAATTCCTGCAATATTTTTTGGTGTAAAATATTTTATAAACTTCGGACTTATTAAAATAAACATTGCATAATTTATTTATGTGTTTTACTTAAAAAGAAACAATGATTTATTTAATATTAAATTCAGAATCCATTACCTCATCTACATCATTGAAGCTACCGACTGCGCCATCGCTTATTAAATATTCTTCGCCTTCGCTGCAAATATTTTTTATCAATGATGCATCTGACGGCGTGAAGAACGTAGCGTTTTTATCCAGTCCTAATTTTGGATCGTTATAAACCATGCTCATAAACTTGCCCCAAGCCGGTGCTGCTGTGTGGTTACCTTGTCCGGCTTTCAGCATCGGATCATCGTAGCCGCACCAAACGCCAGCCAATAGCTGTGGTGTGTAGCCGATGAACCACGCGTCGGTGTTGCCGTTGGTGGTTCCGGTTTTGCCAGCCATATCTTTTGCGCCAATTCCGTAGCCGTTTAGCGAAGCAGCCGTGCCGCCTGCGCTCACAGGACCTTTCATGATTTGGCACATTTTATAAGCGGTGTTGTCGTTAAATACTTCGTGCATTTCTGTTTGGAAACTTTGAATGACGTTGCCGTCTTTATCTTCTATACGCAATAAAAACTGTGGCTTGGTACTTATTCCTGCATTTGGAAACGTGCTGTACACGGCTAACATTTCGTACAACGACAAATCAGCAGAGCCTAAACAAATAGATGGAACTACAGGCAATTTGGTAGTAATGCCCATTTTGTAAGCTAAATCAACCAACGCTTCGGGTCCAAAGTTTTTCATCATATATGCAGCCGCACCGTTGATGGATTTTGCCAAACAATATTTCATTGGGCCTGAGCCGCCAGGTGTTCCTTTCGGCCGCCAGACTGTTCCATGATAAGTAATGGTAATTGGGCCGCAAGGTATTTGCATACATGGCGACCAACCATTATCAACAGCCAACGCATATTGAATTGGTTTGAACGTAGAGCCAACTTGACGACGCAACTCAGGACTGCAATGGTCGTATTTGAAGTATTCAAAGTTAGAGCCGCCAACCCATGCTTTTACATAGCCAGTAAATGGTTCAACAGCCATAAAGGCAGTTTGCATGTGGTTTTTGTAATAAATAATAGAATCTAACAAAGAAATCAAGGTGTCTCTTTTTCCTCTTGAATAGGAAAAGACGGTCATCTTTCTTTTTTCAGATTTGAAATACGCGTAAATTTCTTCATCCGATTTTCCATCTTTTTTTAATAAAGGATATCTTTCTGTTTGTTTGATAGCTTTTAATAAAGTTTTTTTGCCGCGTTCGCTTTCCCAAATCGTTTTATAATTTCCTACGCCAAAACGTTTTACATTATTGATAGCGGCAATCTCCGCATACTTTTGGTAGCGTGTATCTAACGTAGTGAAAATTTTCAGACCGTCTGTATAAATGTTCCAGTTGGTGCCGTCTGGTTTCTTATTGTCTTTGCACCATTTCTTTAAATATTCAGCTAAAGATGCTCTGAAATAAGGTGCTAATCCATCATTCGGTGATTCTGGATGAAAGTTTAAAACTATAGGTTTATCTTTTGTTGCTTCAAATTGTGCTTGTGTAATAACGCCTTGCTCAGCCATTAAACTCAACACCGTTGCACGACGTGTGCGTGTTCTTTCTTCGTGGCGTTTTGGATTATAGAGTGCCGGATTTTGCAACATACCAACAAACATCGCCGATTCTTCGAGGTTTAAATCTTTCGGTAATTTATTAAAATAAATACGTGCAGCACTTTTGATACCATCCGCATTATTTAAAAAATCAACCGTATTAAAATACATCGCGATGATTTCTTGCTTGGTGTATCGACGTTCTAACATCGGCGCAATTACATATTCTTTTGCTTTTTGAATCATGCGTTGCACAATATTTTTAGCAGGATCGTTGAACATGTTTTTTGCCAACTGTTGTGTTATTGTGCTACCACCACCATTTGCACCTAAAGTAATAACTGCTTTTACGGTTCTTAAAACGTCGATTCCAGCATGATCGTAAAATCGTTTATCTTCTGTGGCAACCAATGCTTTTTCGAGCCAAGGTGATAGTTCATCGAAAGATATATTAACACGATTACTTGAATAGTATTTGCCAATTAAAACAGAATCAGCAGAGTAAATTTCGGAAGCTAAATTAGCATCTGGATTTTCTAAATCTCTGTAATCAGGTAAAGCACCAAAGATACCTAAACGGACAGCTGTAAAGAATAAAATAATACTCAATAAACCTACACCGAATAGTTTCAATAAATTTTTAGGAATTAACAGCCAGTTTAAAATGTTTTTTATCATTTATTATAATTTTCGAAGTAGAATCTTGCGTATGTTTTTAAGTCTTTTATCTTTTTAATTTTACGGAAGTTCGCAGGTGTAATAATGTAGTAATCTGCTTTAAACTCGTTGCCTGCACCTAAAATTTGTGTTGGAACAGATTGAATTTTATCATTGTATTTATTAGCATCCGTGATACCTTCAAAGCGTTTGATTTGAATAAACGGGCTGCCTTCTACAAAAACTGCACTTACTTTAATTTTATCGTCATCAAAATGCTTCTTATTAAATTTTGCTATATTAGATATGATGTCTGTAATTTTTAAATACGGATCTTTTAATTCAACTAGAATTGTTAATCCGGAAGTATCTATTGTAAATTCTTTTGTAGAATCAAAAACTGATTTTACTGTATCTTTTGGAACGGTAACTGTTGGAGTGGTATCTTTTAAATTACTTTCAAATTGAATAAAAGTAACTAAATATTGCTGTGCTTTTTCTTTTACTTCACCTGTTGGATATTTTGAAATGATATTCAACAATGCTGTTTTATAATCTGCATACATTTTCTTTTTACCAAAACTAACTGCAGATAAAAATTCAAACTGTGGTATTTCATTGGAACTTGGATATTTGATTCGAGCCAACGAATTATTTTTTATTACATCATCGTAATTACCTTTTTGAAACAATTGATAGGTAGATGCATAAAAAGTTTGTGCTGTTTCTGACAAACTAGTTGAATCTGGTGAATCGCGTTTTTTTAATACTTCAGCTACTTCACTCATCGGATAGTTTTGTAGTATATATTGCTTTTCTTTTTCTGCTAATCCAGTTAAATTTCTATCTAAATAAATTAAATACTGATAATAGTGTGCGCGTGCATCATATTCGCTGTTAGAAAAACGACGCGTTAATTCGTCAAACTGAATTTTTGATTTTGGTAAATTGTTTAACTTGTTTTTAAAAATTTCTCCAGAGCTGAATAATGCATCTGCAATTTTTTTATCAGAAGCCATAAAATCTTCTGGTGTTTTTGGAATCTTTAAAGTGCTATCATTTTTAGCTGTAGCATTTTTTATTTTTTTGGCAGTAGCTGTATCTACTACATCAGTAGTTGATGTGGAATTAATATTATCTAATGAAATTCCTTTACTGCTTCTTCTCCAATTGTCTTCTAGTGGTCGGTCGCCCCAAATTGCTCTAAAATCATTATAACCACGTGCTTTTGCATCTGGATTATAAAAATACCACAAGCCATTAGAAATACCATCTGAAGCAATTGGACCTGAAACATTGCCTCTATAATTAGCATCATCCGTTCCAAAACGCGATTTTTTCTTTGCATCTTTTTCTTGTTTTGCTTGTACATCAACCAAATAAGCAGCTAATGCTTTTGGCGACATTTTTCCTAAACTTTGCAAACTATCTTGTTCGTGGATGGTTTGAAAATTGGTTGCTAACTCAGTTAACGTACTTTTTCTACTTACAATTTTTTCATAATTTTCGTAAGTATTTGGAATATATGCAATAGCACTATCATAAAAGTAAGAAGCTTGAAAATATTCTTCTTTATCAAAAAATATTTCACCTAATTTTAAATAGGATTTTCCCTTTTGCTCTTTATTGCTAATTGATTTTTTGATAGATTTTTGCAAATAAGTAATTGCTTGAGCAGTATCTTTTTGAAAATAGTAATAGTTGGCAATTGTAAATAAAACTTCATCTGCATGTTCTTTGTTTTTTCCGAACTTGATGAGTTTTGCCAGCATTTTCACAATATCTTGATCTGCTAAATCTGGGTTTTTTCCATATAGTTTTGCCAATTGTATTTGTGCAAATAAATTTAACTCTTCATCTTTAGTATGTTTGCCTGCTTTTTTATAATAATCAACTGCATCAGCAGGTTGGTTGTTACGTTCGTAAATTTGCGCTAACAAATACTCGTAATATGCTTTTTGTTTTTTCTTTTTAAAATATAATAATGAATTTTCAAGTTGCTCAACGGCTGGAGATAAGTCATTTCTACGAGTGTTGTAATAGGCATCTACTAAATAGAAATCACGACGTTGTTTTTTGGTGAGTTTACGCAATGCTTTTCCGTAAGAAATAATACTTTTTGCATCTGCATAATTTCCTTGTTCAATTAAAGCTTTTGCCATCCAAACAATTGCTTCAGGACGCGACAGCTTATGTTTTATTTTTTCCCAAGCTGTTAATTTATCGAATTTAGCATCTTCTTTTTTTGATAATTCTTTTAACGGTTGATCTTTGCTTCTATCCATAGTATCTTTGTAATACGGATTTTTAACGTATTGGTCACCCATCAATACATAAGGCAATTTCGGGTCAAAATTTGGCTTGTCCGTTTTGGTCGTTTTTTTAGGAATTAAAGTAGTATCTGTTTTGCTAGATTTACTTTTAGCTTTAGCTAATAAATCAGCAGGAATTGGTTTTCCTTTTTTCTGAAGCGCAATGATTTTCTTTTTTGCTTTTATAATTTCTTCAATTTCTTTTCGTTTTTTATCGATAGCTGCTTGTTGTTTTTCACGTGCAGTTTCTGCTTTCTCTTTTGCTTCTTCTTGTGCTTTTTTATATTGAAACTCGATAATAGATTTTTTCTTTCCAGCTGCTTTTTCAATTTCTTTTTGTCGTTTGCGAATATATTTCAGTCTATCTTTATTGCTAAATTCTAACTTTAGGTTCATTTTTCCAGGTTTCATCGTGGTTACGATGTACTGAAATGTAATTAAAGCAGTATCGTATTGTTTACGTAAATACTGCGATTTTCCTAAAAGCAAGTATGCATTATCGCGCCAACGACTATAATCATGTAATTGCAACACGATGCCAGTTTTCCGTTCTATCGTTTCTAAATCAGTTTGATTGCCAGAAAAATCTGCTCCATCGTGAAAATAAAATGGAACTAACTCGTTATAGTTTATGGTTCGATTGAATTCGTAATTGTGAACAATTTCTTTGAACAACTCATTTGCGTTGAAATAATAATTGTTACGAGTGGTTAAGTCGCCCCAAGCACGCTTTACAATATTCGGTCTTTCGTATTTAGATTTAGATTTTTTATTTTTTGCGACAACAGTATGAAATGACGCAAAGGACAAAATCCAGACAAATAGAAATAGTTTTTTACAGGTAAAAGGATGCATGCTTATTTTAATTCCTTAATTTTAACGCAATTTCTTAAATTTATTTTACTTATTGAAGTGAATTTTATTTAATTCTTATTATGTCGATAAAAAAATTGGATTGGAACAAACTTAAACAACGATTAAAGACTATTTATCGATTTCAGATAGTAGACGAAAAAACATATGACGTAAAGTTTGTATTTGAACTAAAACCACTCAATATACTCATTGGAATTGGATTAGCACTTGCTTTTTTTACTGTTTTAAATTTTTTATTTATAGCATACACACCGTTAAAGCAGTATATTCCAGGTTATGGTTCATCTTCTAGCAACCGAGAAATAGTTAATTTAAGTATTAAAACTGAAGAATTAGGTGACAAATTAAAATCGAATGAAAAATATCTTGTCAACTTAAAAAATATTTTGAACGACCAGATTGTGGTAGATGCTGTTAAAAAAGACATCAAAAAAATAAAAATAGATACCGGAATTTTAGGACAAAAAACAACCGACGAGAGCAAATTTGTAAAAAACATAGAGAGTGGTTTGCAAAATGCCGAATTATTAGAAAATATTCAAAGTTCAAAAATTAGTATTTTCAGTAATTTAAGTATACAAAAACCAGTTTCAGGAAAAATTATTGCTGGATTTGATGCAACAAAACAGCAATTTGGCATGACTATACTTGCTAAAAAGGACGAAGAAGTTAAAGCACCACTTAGTGGAACTGTAATTGCTGATGGTATATTGCCAAATTCCAATTCATATTTGATTGTACAAGCTGAAAATCAAATCGTTTACATATTAAAAAATAACACCAAAGTATTAAAAAAAACAGGTAACTTTGTTCAACAAGGTGAGACCATCGCGATTGTTGCTAAGCAGCAAAATAGCAATAATTATGGTTGTGTTTTAGAACTTTGGTATAAAGGACAAGCAATCGACCCATTAAAATTTATAAAACTATGAGTACTTTCTTTTCTAAAAATGAAACTGTTAGCAAAAATGACAATATGATTGCTAACTTAATTAAAAATGGCACTAGTATAACTGGTGATATTTCTGCACAATCAGATTTGCGAATTGATGGCAAAATTGCAGGAAATATTCAATGTGCTGCAAAAGTAGTAATTGGTAGTTCTGCACAAATTTTAGGCAATATAAAATGTAACGATTTAACTATTGAAGGTAAAGTGAAAGGTAATATTGAAGTTGGTGGCGTTTTATGTTTTAAAGCTACAGCAGATTTCGATGGTGATGTGAAATATAAAAAATTAGTGGTAGAAGAAGGCGCAAATATTACTGGCTCACTTACCAATACAACTGCTGTTGCAAAACAAGTTACCACTGCTGCTACCGTATCAACAACAACTCATAATGGACAAGCAACAGCCGTCGCGCAATAATCATTCTGTTACTTCAAAAACCTGGTTAACCTATACAGGTATGACCTTTGAACTATTAGGAATCATTGGTACTTTCACCGCTATTGGTTATTTTTTAGATAAGCAATTCTCTACTCAGCCAATTTTATTAATTCTATTATTATTAGTAGGAACTGCAGGTGCATTTTACAGAATTTATAAATCAACTGTTTCAAAATAATTGCTAATATTTTTTAAAATGAAATGGTTTTTACATCTTTTTAGTTTAACTCTATTTTTTATACTAGTTTCATTTTTTTTAGATGCTGACTTGAGGTTCTCATTTTTATTTATGTCAATGTCGATGGCATTAGTATCGTTTGTCTATTTTTTAATTGTTTATGTTTCAGGAAAGAAAGATGCACAAAAAAACGTAGGTGGAAATTTGGCAGCTATAACTTTAAAATTTATACTTTCTGCATTAATCGTCATCGTCTATGAAATTCTATATGGCATGCATTATTTACATGAGTTTCTGTATTTTTTCATCGCATATCTTTCGTTTTCTATATTGAGTTTTTGGGACAGTTATTTGCATCAACCAAGCAAAAAAAAATAACAAACTTCAATTTTGCCAATTATGGTACAAGAATGCTTCTGACCTATCAGAATATTGTTGAAAAGAATAAATTTTATAAAGATGACACCATGGTTATTGTAGTAGCTTTAATAAAAAGGTACAGGTCATTTTAAAGATGACCTGTACACAGAATTGCGAACTAAATTAATTCATAGTTTTATAGTTCTTGATTTAAATCAAATATCAGTAAAAACAATTATGCCTACAATACCATAATTTAGGGTAAATTTAGAAATAAAGACAAGGAAGACTACCAGAATTTAGGTAGTGATTTAATATTTAAAAGCCAATTCAAAGCAAATTAAATAATATCGCATATTTTACTAAACCTATAGAACTTTTTACACCTAATTTATCAATTAAATTTTTACGATGCGTATCTACAGTTAATGCGCTAATAGATAATCTTAAAGCTATTTCCTTAGAAGTATATTCTTCACATATTAATTTTAAAACTTCTTTTTCACGATCACTTAGAATAAGGTATTTTTCTGTATTATCTTCTAAGAAATTGATATTCTTTCTAAAAGCACTTACTTGTTTCTTATTTTTTAATAAATCATCAACGCTACAACCAACACCAATTAAATATTTTACACCACCATCGCTATTTAAAATAGCTGGTTTTACACTTGCATAGGTCCATTCCCAGCCATTTTTGGATTTCAAATAATAAGTGTGAGAAAATGTATTGTTTTTATTATTTGAGTCGTTATAAAATTTTATAAGTAAATAAATTGAACTGATGTTTTCTGGATGTATTAATTTTAGTATGTATTTAAAACCGAGTTTATTGATTTCTTCTTCTGTTACACCTAAAAAACTATAAGCACTGCTATTGGCATACACCATTGAATAAGAAAAATTTTCAAACTCAAATATTGATACCATTTGTGGTGATGCATCACAAAGTTTCTTTAGTTCTTCAAAACTAGTGTTTTCAGTAAACTTAAGTATTTTTTTATTGTTTTGGATTTTCGTAAATAAAATATTGAGTTCGTTTAAAATCTCATTCATAAGTGCTAATGGTTTGTTTCAAATATAAGTTAAAATTGCTATATAAAGAATTCATTTGAGTTTATTTCTGAATTTGAAACCAATACAATATGGAAATTCAATAATTAGTAAAAACAACAAAATTGATTTTCAGCATGATTTTTGTTACATTTATAAAAATAAGATTATGAAAAACTTGTCTACACCATCCATATTATTTATAACGCTCCTACTTTGCAGTGGTTTTAAACCACCTAAAAACAGTGGCACTCCAAATCCTAAAAATGACATTTTATATTCTATTTACGGTGGTGACGTGAACAAAATGATGGAAGGCGAACGCAGAAAAGATTCTATCGCGCGACCTTATTTATATCAAACCATAACAGAAGAAAAAAAAGAAGAAACCAGCACAGTTGACGATGAAACGAATATCAAAGAAAAAGCAGAAATTATGCCAACTTATATTGCAGGCGAAAAGGCTTTACAAGAATATGTAAAACAAAATGCAGTTTTGGTTGGAGATTCGTTAGTAGGTGTAAAAGCTAATATTGTTGTTAAGTTTTACATCAATACACTAGGTGACGCTCGTTATGCAAAAATACTAAAAACGGACAATCCATCACGTTCTTTTGATGTAGAAGTAATGCGAATAATTGATGGTATGGAAAAATGGAATCCTGCAAAACAAAACGGCGTTGAAGTAAATTGCTATCAAACAATGACAATTAAATTTGGTGAATAATTGCTTTACAATCTCTTTTTTCTAAAAAAAGATTTTATCAATTCTGATGCTTCTTGTTCTAGCAAACCACCTTTTAATTCAAATAAATTAGGTTGCGTCTTTTTATGTGAACTATCAAAAGCTGCGAACACTACTTTGGCAATTTGTGCTTCGCGAATGGCACCGGTACACATCATGCATGGCTCTAACGTAACGTATAAAGTGCACTTGTCTAAATATTTATTTCCTAAGAAATTACACGCAGCTGTTATCGCTAAAATTTCTGCATGCGCTGTCGGATCGTTTAATTTCTCTATTTGATTATAACCTTTTCCAATAATCTGATTTTCGCAAACAATTACTGCGCCAACTGGTACTTCGTCTTCATCAAATGCATTTTTTGCCAGTTTTAACGCTTCTAACATATAAAATTTATCAAAATCTATCATTCTTATTCATTCTAAATTTGAAGATAGAACTTTTAAGCGTATTTTTACATTCTAAAATTGGTGTAATAATTTAAAAACTTTCTACACTAATCATCTATAAAAAAATAACTACAAAATGCCATTTAGATTTTATAAAATTCTTTTTCTGCTTTTTTTTATTGTTTGTTTTCAATTTTCAAATGCACAAGAAATTTGGGATTGGAAGAAATGCATTGAATATGCAATGCAAAATAATTTACAATTAAAACAAACTGATTTAAATGTAAAATTAGAAGAAATAAATCTTCAAAAAAATAAATTAAATTTTACACCAAGTATTAATGGAAGTTCTAATTACAATTTACGAATTGGAAATAATTTTAATTTCTTTTCTGGTGCTTATGAGCGTCAGTTAGTGCATTACAATGATTATGGAATTAATCTTTCGCAACCAATTTTTGACGGTTTGATTACACAAAACAGCGTTCAAAAAAGTAAAATAGATTTAGAAGCATTAAAACTAGATCAAGAAGTTTTAAGAAATAATATCCAATTGCAAATTCTAACTGCATTTTTAAATATCATGAATGCAAACGAACAATTGAATCAAACAATTAAACAAAAAGAAAGCACGCTAGAGCAGTACCAACACACAAAAACATTAATAGATGCTGGTGCAGCAGCCGAAAAAGCGTTATTAGATATTGATGCACAACTAACAACCGAAGATTTATCTATTTCGCAAGTAAAAAATCAATTGGAGTTAACCTACTTAAATTTAAAAATTTTATTACAACTCGAACCAAACAAAGAAATCAAAGTAAAAATTCCAGAATTACCAAACGGAATTGAAATTCAGGAATTGGCATCTTTACAACGTATTTACAGCGATGCATTGACACTTCGACCAGAAATTAAAAGTGCTGATACAAAAATAAAATCTGCTGAAAAATCTATCAAAATTGCAAAAGGAAATAATTATCCAACGTTGAGTTTTGTTGGAAATTTAAATACTTTTTTTACTAGCCAAAGTAAAAATAGCAAACAAGAAATTTCAACTACCGAATTTACACCAATAGGATTTGTTGAAAATACAACTACATTAGTTTTGCAACCAAAAGTAAATACTACTCAATCAAAAAATCCATATTTTAATCAATTAAAACAAAACCTTAATTATGCTTTTGGTTTAAGTTTAAATGTTCCGATTTACAATAAATTTTTAACACAATCAGCAGTAAAACAAGCAAACTTGCAAGTACAATTATCGCAATTACAAAAAAAACAAGCTGAAACGGATTTGTTTAATACCATTAGTCAGGCATATTTAAAATCGCAAGCTGCCATTGAAAATTTTAAAGCAGCAAAGAAAAATTTTGAGACCGCAAAAAAATCGTATGATTATGCTGTAGAGCGCTTAAATACTGGTAGTATCAATCAGTTAGAAGTGAATTTATCTAAAAATAATTTGGCAAGTGCAGAATCAAAATTAACGCAAGCAAAATACGAATTTGTGTTCAATACAAAAGTGTTGGATTTTTATCAAGGAAAAAATATTACGTTAGAATAAGGAAATATATAAACATGAAAAACAATAAATTACTTTATAGTTTACTTGCTGTTGCAATTGTAGGAATAATTTGTGCTGTTATTTTTGGCAAGAATAAGAAATCCAATGGCACTGAAGTTGAAATGCAAACAGTTGCCACGCATGATATTGTGCAAACGGTAACTGCAAGTGGAAAAATATATCCTGAAGAAGAAGTTAAAATCAGTTCAGATGTTTCTGGTGAAATCATTGAATTGTATGTAAAAGAAGGTGACAGTGTAAAAAAAGGACAATTATTGGCACGTATCAAACCAGAAAGTTACCAAGCAAATGTAGAACAAAGCCAAGCGCAATTAGATAATACCAAAGCGCAACTTTCTACTGCACAAGCACGCATAGCACAAGCAAACGCTATTGTAGCACAAGCACAAGCTCAATACATAAACTCGCAAACTGCTTATACAAGAGCGCAAGAATTATTGACAAAAAAAATAATCTCTAAAGCTGATTTTGAAAGTGCAGAAGCTGCCTTGAAAACATCAAAAGCAAATGTAGAAAGTGCTAAAGCTGATGTAGAAGCTGCGAAACATACAGCAGATGCTGCAGGTTACACAATTAAAGCATCGAATGCAGTAATTAAAGAAGCGCAAATTAATTTGAATAAAACAACGATATATGCGCCAATGAGTGGTGTGGTTTCTTTGCTAAATGTAAAAAAAGGCGAAAAAGTGGTAGGAACTTTACAAATGAGTGGCACCGAAATGATGCGCATTGCTAACTTCGACAACATGGAAGTTAGAGTTGATGTAAGTGAAGGTGAAATTACAAAAGTAAAACTCGGTGATACTGCTGAAATTGAAGTAGATGCTTATTTAGATAGAAAATTTATTGGTATTGTTTCATCAGTTGCCAATACTTCAAAAGGTGCAAGTGGTAGTTTAGTAAGTACAGATCAATCGACCAATTTTGTAGTAAAAATCAGAATTGATAAAAGTTCTTACAAAGATATTTTAGAAGAAACCAGCAAGCCATTTTTGCCAGGTATGTCTGCAACAGTTGACGTGAAAACAAAGAAAAAATTTGGCGTGGTTGCTGTACCAATTCAAGCAGTAACTACTAAAGATACTGTGTATAACGGCACTACACATACCAAAGAAATCATTTTTGTAAATGAAAATGGAAAAGCTAAATTAACAGAAGTAAAAACTGGTATTCAAGATGATACCTATATTGAAATTACGAGTGGTTTAACTGGTAAAGAAAAAATTGTCACTGGTCCATACAACGTGCTTTCTAAAGATTTAAAAAATGGCACAGCAATTAAAGAAATAACAGAAGCAACAAAAAAGAAAAACGAAGAAAAAGAGAAGAAAAAAGCTGAAGACAAAGACGAAGACAAGTAATTCTGTTTATCCAAAAAAATTATACTTTACGATGCAATACAGCGCGCGAAAGGCGTCTTTCATTCCAATTTTTTTACCTTCTTCGTACGTTCTTCCATAGTAAGAAATACCAACTTCATAGACTCTGATTTTTGGAATTTTTGACATTTTTGCTGTTACTTCTGGTTCAAATCCAAATCGGTTTTCTTTTAAATCGATACTTTGTATAATTTCTCTGCGAAACATTTTGTAGCAAGTTTCCATATCGGTTAAATTCAAATTTGTTAGCATGTTAGAAGCAAATGTCAGCATTTTATTTCCAATAGTATGCCAGAAAAACAAGATGCGATGCGGTTTGCCACCCATGAAACGCGAGCCATAAACCACATCAGCAAAGCCATCTAAAATAGGTTTCAGTAAAATATTAAATTCGTTCGGATCGTATTCTAAATCAGCATCTTGAACGATTACGAAATCACCTGTAGCACTTTGAATACCAGTACGTAAGGCAGCACCTTTGCCTTTGTTGATGTCGTGTTTTTTGTACACAATTGAAACACTAGGATTTGCTTGCTGAAACGCCAAAACTTGCTGTTCTGTTGAATCTTTTGAACAATCATTCACAACAATAATTTCTTTTTCAATGCCATTAATCAATTGCACAGCATCTATTTTTTGCAAGATGTTTTGTATAGTATTTGCTTCGTTGTACGCTGGAACTATGATGGATAATTTTTCAGGCATTATTTTATAATTGCAACAAAAATAAAGATTTTAATGTAATAATTTATGGAATCCAGGAATCATCTTTTAATCGTTTAAAAATAGAATCCGTTACCATTTGTTGAACCTTAACGCTTGGATGACCATCTAAAGTGCTCACTATTTGCTGTCTGCGTTTTAGCTGATTGCAAATTGGCATTGCATCCAAATAATTTAAATTAGTTAGTTTGAGCTGCTTAATAAATTGTTGATAATAGTAAGCTGCTTTACTATCTTCATTTCCAGGAAAAGGAAACGATACAATTAGCAACTTAATTTGGTGTTCTTTTAATTCTTTATCAATCATTAATAAGTTGGAAAAATGTTTTCTTAATTTGGCTGAATCTGAGTATGGATAGTTTGGAATTTCATTTATTTGCGTATTTATTGTACCAGAAAGAATACCTGCAATTCCGCGCACAGCATCGCCAATAATGGTATACGAAAGGAAATTTATAAAGAATGATTCTTTAATAAAAAAATCAACAAATCCATTGCTGTTATTGATTTCTTCAGCTTCCTCAATTTGATTTGTTTCGTCGTTATTGTCTAAATATTCCAAATCATTTGGAACATGTACTAGAATTAATTTATCATATTTATACGGAAAGTTTTTCAATCGATCAAATTCATCTGTTGTGGTTGAACCATTCTTCCCTAAATTAAAAACACGATACGAATTTCCTAATTTTTTTTCTAATAAGTTAGACATTCTGTCTTGCACATTTTTGGTGCCATGTCCAGCCACATAACTATCACCAAGCATTACCATTTTATTTTTCAACGTATCTGTTGATGCGTTGTAAGGTTCGTCTCTGTAGCCAATTTCATTACGTTGCCAGTATTTATTAAACCATAATTTATTGCAATAAGCATAACCAGTTCCTTGACTAATTGGCATATACATAAAGACAATTTCAAATGCCAAAAAAAGTAGTGTTACTGAGTAAATCAACAACATTACATTTTTAATTTTAGTAGAAATAGTTAATCTAAAAAAATGAAGAAAAGAATAAAACAACAACAGCATTGAAATAATCAATAAAACAGTACGTTTATGAATTCCTTCTTGAGCATCGAGTGATTGAAAGACTAATTTTTCTGTATCGCGAAAAACAAATAACCATAACTGAATGGCAACTAAAACAGGAATGATTGTTTTTAAAATAGGTATAAATTTATTTGCAACTACAGGATTACTACCTACAGTTGTATTTTTCAAATCACCAGTTTTGTTTTTTTTATTTTTCATTAAGAAAATTGCACGATAATATATCGAACAAAAATACAAAAAGCAATAATCAAAATTATTTATTCTTTCCTTTTATCCATCTTTCAGCTATGCTTCCTTTTCTCTCTAAATCAAATAACATAGAACCATAATAAATAGCACCAACTTTTGGCGAACCGTACGCTTCAATATGTTGGTTGTTGTAGATATTTGAGCCACCAACTTGCAGCGTAAACCATCGAGGAAATTCATACGAAATCTGCATATCCAACATATGGTAACTTGGCACTAAGCCATCGCCAAAAGTACTTTCCCATTGGTATTTATCTACCCATTTAAAATTCAAACCAAAACCTAAACCTTTCCAAATGCGTTGCGCACTTAAGCCAATATTGAATTTATGTTTAGATGTATTAAAACCAGGAATAATTGGATCAACTAATTTTTTTGTATTTAAATCTGAATACGTGTAATTCACTGCAGCTACTATACTTTTCCAAATATAATAATTCAAACCAATCGAAGCACCATACGCATTTACATGTTGTCGCGCATTAACTGGTCGCTGATATAAACGAGTATATGCATTTTTTAACATAGCATCATTTCCAGCTTCGGTTCCAATAATAATATCTTCAGCTGATGGAATATAATATCGGATATCGCCAATAAAATTAAAATACCGATTTAAATATGCTACAAAATCAATGTATAATTTTTTTACTACAACTCCACGATATCCAAATTCGAAAGAGTTTACTTGTTCTGGTTTTAATTTATCAAATTTTACTACTTTTAATAAATTATAATTTGGAACTAAGTTCGTGTTGTAATCTGCCTGAAAATCTTTTACCGATTGAAATTCATAACCAGTAACTCCATTTAAATTTCCTAATAAATTGATAGCACCTAAATTGAGTGAAATGTATTGATTCTGAAGCGTTGGCGCACGAAATGCTTGTTGATAAGAGAAACGAATGGAATGATTTTTATACGTACCAATTGCTGAAATTCTCGGAGAAAACTGCACTTTGAAATTCTTAGATTTATCGATGCGTGCTGAGCCAACAATTTTCAAATGCTTATCAAAAAGCTCTACTGTTAATTGTGTGTATCCACCAACTTCATAGGTTTTTAAATCCTGAAACTTTGCTTTTAAATTTGGAGAACCATCTGCTAAAGTATCTGCTTTATTTAAAAGTGTATCAAAGAAAATAGAACCATACGAACGAGGAATAAATAAACGATAAGACACACCAGAAATCCAGTTTATATTATGTTTGAAAGTATGATTGTAAGAAGCTTCTACATGGTGCATCGAAGATTTATCCTGAAATTTTGCACCAGTAACCAAATTGGCATCATTTACAATTATATTATAAGCAGAATCAAATGCAGCCGTTCCAGGTTGTAAAAATGCACCATCAAACGCTTTCTGCAATGCGTACGCACGCGTAGTTAACACATCAGCTTCATTTGGGTCATCTTTGAAACCGTTTGTAAATTCAGACAGTTTTCCAAAATATTCTCTAACGAAATTAGAAACATAATTAGCAATTCCAATCTTAGAAAGGTTGATAGCACCAAAAACCATATCATACGATTTACCAGCATTTTCTTGTGTTGTGTAATATTTTACTTGTAATCCTTTGTAATCAAACTGCACTTTGTGTTGTTGAAATAAAATATTTTTTATGTTGTAACGATTAGAACCTTGATAGACTGCTGTGCCACGACCGAATTTATACTGATATTCAATCTGCATATCTTTTATAGGTCTCGCGTATAATGCAAATGCAGCTTTTATGCTTTCTGTTTTTCCGTCAGATAAATCTTTTTCTCTGTAACCAGGTGCATTTACGCGTATGGTTCCTGGAAAAGCCACAGGAAAAAAATCTAAATATGCATTCAACGCTCTAAATTGACGTGCTTTTGCAGTATCATCACTGAATTGTAATTTCCGAACAATAGTACTTACATTAACATCGGTACCAACATCACCATATACATTTGCAACAGAATCGTCGGCAACCCAATCATTTGCACGAAAATATTGTGCAGCTATTTTAAAGCCAACAATATCACGTCCATGTTTTTTCTTTCCAAATGCGTTTGCATATCGCACTTGAGCATCTACCATTTGTCGAGAGCCACCTTTAATTTTTACTTGTAAATTTTTATAATCGAACGGATTTTTAGTTTGCATACTCACAATTCCTTGAAAAGCATTTGCACCATATAAAGCAGACGATGCACCTGAAATAATCTCAACACTTTCTAAATCCAAATCAGATGCACCAACTAAATTACCAACTGGAAAATTTAAACCAGGTGCTTGATTGTCCATTCCATCAATAAATTGAACTACACGAACAGGTGCAGTAGTGTTGAATCCACGTGTATTAAATACTTGAAAACCCATACTTGAAGTAGTAATATCGACATCTTTTAAATTACCTAAACTTTGATAAAAGTTACCAGATGCAACACTTTGTATTTGTTTTGAATTTAATTTTTGAATAGATGATGGTGATGTTTGAATACGTTCACTTAATCGCGAAGCTGAAATAACGACATCATTACTTACTCTGATTTCTTCTGATTGTAAGGATGCATTAATATTTTGATTAGGTTCTGTAATATCTATTTGTTGAGTTGCAAAACCAAGATATGTAATTTCCAATTTTGCTGGCAAAGTAACCGCTGCTTTTATTTCAAAATTTCCATCTAAATCAGTAACTGCACCAAAGTTGGTTCCAATAATTTGCACATTAGCACCAATTAATGCTTCTTTATTTTTATCGGTGATTTTTCCTTTTACAGTAATATCTTCTGCATGTAATGCATTTGTAATAAAAGAAAATAGTAAAATGAAAAATAATTTTTTAAGATTATTTGCTTGATTCATTTGGTTTGGTTTTTAGTTAGTAAAAAATTAATTAACAGTAAAAGATTTTGTTATTTTCTGATTTTCGTCTTTCACGTCAATAATTTCTAATAAATATTGACCTTTAGCTAAAATGGAAACGTCAAATTGATGCTGTTCATTGATTTCATTCGAAATTAATTTTTCGCCTAACATATTATAAATCGTAGCTGTGTATTTTCCATTTTTATTGATGAACAATTCAAATTTACCATTACTTGGATTTGGATATAGATTAACGTTCCAATTAGGTTTAGTGGTATTTTGTCTGATTGCAGTAATCACGCTTTCAGTTCCGTAAACAGGCAATTCAATATTCGTTGGATATACATCAGAAAAAGCAATGCGCTGTACAGATGTTCGCGGCGCAAATTCTACACCGTTGTAAATATACGTTCTTCCATCTGATGGTTTGCGACGGAAAAATTCTCCAGCCATTATAGGTACATTCGCAGACGACTGAAAACGTGGATAGTTACTACTTGAAATGAGTACTTTAATTTTGTGTCCTTTAGCAAAAGTATATGCAATAGGATAGCATTGGAAATAATATTCGTATAATTTTCCTACATCAATATTTGAAAACGGTGCATTGTCATTTTGAGCACCAACTGCAATAGATTTAGCAAATTCACGAGCTCGCGCATTCACTGCACCTTCTACCACAAAAAATTCTTTTCCATCAGGATACACATCTAGAAAGCGAACAAAAAAATCGCAATCAGTTGGACCAGAAGCTGCGTTTAAAGGATTTGATTTTGCGTATAATTTCACTTTTGGAAATCCAATTATACATAATGAATCAGGAAGAATTTCTGTTTCAAATTTAATTACACCTTCACGATTCATGGTAAACTTTGCGAAGTTAGTATCTGCTAAATTCATTTGTCCTTGCGACTCGCGATCGCCTTGAGGTGTTTGTTCAATCATGTTACCACCACCAACTGTAATTACTGGATTATCTGGATCGTGCACATAAACAGAATATCCTTCATCTGAAACTGGTTTTTTAAAATCTAATCTGCCTGATTTATGCAGATACATGTTGTGCCAATTTACGTTTCTGATTGGAAAAGTATCAGAAGAAAACCAATAGTTACCAGCATATGAAACAGTTGCGCTATCGTTGGATGCTCCAACAACATAAAAGCGAACAGAAGGAACATCATTCTCGAAATCAGCAACTGGAATGGAATCAATTTTAGATGTTGTACCAACACCTTGAATTACTGGATTATCTAATTTGGGCACATCAAACGTTAAAGGAATAATTAAATTATTTGCTAATCGAATTTCAACTGGCAATTGATTTAATCCATCAGCACCTAATAAAAAATTAATTAATTCAGTAAATTTTAATTTATAGTCTTTTGCTGGAAAACGAATCTGCAACCAAGGTAGAGCAGGAATTGGTGTTTGCCAAGCAGTTTGTTTTGGAATGAAAATTTTTGGTTCGCCAACTTTATTATAACCATGTTGATTTAAATTGTATCGAAACCAACCAATTAATTCTGATTTGGTAATGTCACCTAAGTTGATATCAGAACCATTTGCTCCAAAATTATTAATATCTATTTTAGTTAAATCTGCTATATTTTTTGGATACATTTTATCACCAGTTTTTCTAGAAGCGATAGTTTGATGAGCCCAAGGTCCGATAATTAATTTTTGTAATTTCTTTTTTTGAGTGATATTTTTTTCAATTAAATCATGTGTTTCAATGGAGCCATCCACAAAAATGTCCCACCAGCCAGCAACATGATAAACTGGCACTTCCATATTTCCATATCTTGAATAAGTGCCATTTTTATCGCTTTCGCCATTGATATCTACAGGTGCTTTGCTAGCATCCATATCACTTCTACCAATAGAATTTGGATAATAACCACACGGTGAATTTTCGTATCGAACAGTAACAAAATGATCGATAGCTTTATTGGAAGCGTCGAACTTATCTGGTGTGCCATAATCTTTTGATGAGTGAATGTCATCATCAATACTCATATCAATACCCATCAAATCATCGCGCGTATCTTTAATTTGTCCACGCAACCAACCAGTCACCAACATATCTCTTAAACAACCATTATGAAAACCAGTACTTTTGTAAAATTCTAAAGGACCCACAATTGGAAACAAGCATTTTAAACCAGGTTGTGTTGGATCTATTTTATGTGCTGCTGCTGCTTGCAATTGATTGTATCCAAGTGCTGAAGCGCCAAATGTTCCGATAGAACCATTGTATGCTAAATCAACAGTGTCCATAATTCCATCGTTGTTTAAATCGTAGTTTCTTTTTAAACCTGTTTTTACAAATTCAATGGTGTTGTAACCATCTTCATGGTTGTTTCCATTTCTTGGATCTGATAAATCAGTAATATCTAAAACATGTTTGTAATTATGATATGCCCATTTTTTCCAACTATCTGAATATAGTGGCAAATAAACACCTTGTGAAGCATATCGACCACGCATATCTTGCATCACACCAACATAACCCAGCAATGACATAGCAGAAGTAATGGTAACATTTCCACCATCTTTTCCATAAGGTGTGCGTTGTAATATCATTGGTAATTGATATGGATTTGGATTTTCATGTCCATTAATTGAATCATAAATGATATACTGAAATCCTTTTTGCAAGAGTGTAGCACTAATTGGAATTATAATAGAATCAGGTTGTATCAATGGAAATAAAGGATTTTTAAAACCTAAACGATAGCTCAAAACAAAACTATCTTGTAAAATTGGCAGATATACATCAGACATTAATTTAGTTCCGTCTGGCATTGTAAATGGAACTTGTGTCCGAGTCGCAAAATCTGATAAATCGTCTAAAGTTCCGTTAATTTTATCACCTCTTATTTCAACAGCACCTGGAATTGGAAAATATTTAGTTTGTGCTTTTGATTTTATTGTCAATGACATTAACATAATGATTGAAATCCATTTTTTCATAGCAGTATATTTCTTGAAAGTTAAGAAAATAAATTCTAAATGTTAAAAATAGTTATTAAAATTTTTTTGACAATTTCAGATATGATAATTTATCTTTGCAGGAATGGAACACATATTAGGTGATATTTCAATACAGCAAGCAATTTTAATTGTAATCAATCTAATAGTGATAGAAAGTTTATTGTCAGTTGACAATGCAGCCGTGTTGGCTACAATGGTAATGGATTTACCTAAAGAACAACGTAAAAAGGCATTAAAATATGGAATTATTGGCGCCTACGTTTTTCGAGGAATTTGTCTATTATTAGCTGCTTGGTTAATTAAAATTTGGTGGTTAAAATCTGTTGGTGGTTTTTATCTTATTTATTTATTTGTTGATTATTTTAAATCTAAATCAACCAAAGAAACAGAAGATGACACGTTAAACAAACAGGAAAATAAAATCTATAAATATACCATTGGATTATTTGGAAAATTTTGGTCGACTGTAATTTTGGTCGAGATTATGGATTTAGCTTTTTCTATTGACAATGTTTTTGCTGCTGTAGCATTTACCAATAATATTTACCTTATTTGGATTGGCGTTTTTATCGGAATTTTAGCCATGCGTTTTGTAGCACAAGCATTTGTGAAAATTATGGAAAAATATCCATTCTTGGAAACTGCTGCATTTTTAGTAATTGGAATTTTAGGATTGAAACTATTACTTTCATTTCCAGCACACTTTTTACATGACAATGCCATTTTTAAATTTATTGAAAGCGAACGATTTGATTTAATTATATCATTCGTAACTGTTTTGGTTTTTGCAATACCTATAGTAACATCTTTTCTTTTCAATTTTCCAAAAAAAAATAATTCTATTAAAACTGAAACCGATACTGATTTAGAAAAACAAAATAAGCAGATAAACTAAATTACTTCTTCATTCTATCTTTAAAAACTTTTTCAAACTTTTCAATTTTTGGTTGAATTACATATTGACAATAACCTTGTGTTTTGTTGTCGTTGTAATAGTTTTGATGATAGTCTTCCGCTTTATAAAACACATCAAACTTAGTAACTTCAGTTACAATTGGCTTTGGATATGCTTTTTCAGAATTTAATGCAGCAATAATTTCTTCAGATGTATTTTTCTGTGCTTCGTTGTGATAAAAAATTGCGGAACGATATTGAGTGCCGATATCATTACCTTGTTGATTCAAGGTTGTTGGATCATGCATTGTGAAAAATACTTTCAATATTTCTGAAAATGAAACTTTTGTTGTGTCAAATGTAATTTGAATCACTTCAGCATGACCTGTTGTGCCACTGCAAACTGCATGATAAGATGGATTTTTAACATGACCACCAGAAAAACCAGATTCTACTTTTTCTACACCATCTAACAACTGAAAAACGGCTTCCATGCACCAATAGCAACCACCACCAAACGTTGCAACTTCGTAATTTGTATTAGCACTCATATTATTTTTTTTTGCTGATTGTTCTGTTTTATTTTTTTCTGAAGTTTTAAATTCTTTTGTTGATTGTGCATTATTACAACCCGCAAATGCAAACAACGAAAAAAGTGTGATAATAAATTGCATATTGTTTTTATTCTATTAGACGATATAACACCAATAAACTTACAAAGGTTTTGTGAAGTTTCGTTAATTATTTCAAGTAAAAATAAATTGGTGTGGAAATGAATTTATTTTAGAAATTGATAAACAACTAATGAAACTATATAAGCCAAAGTGCTCATATAGGCAAATTGGAGTGCAGGCCATTTCAAGGTTTTGGTTTCTCGGTAAACAGTTGCTAATGTGCTGAAACATTGCATTGCAAATAAATAAAACAACACCAATGAAAGTGCTACCGCAACTGTAAAAACAGGTTTGCCTGCTGCATTTTTTTCACTAGCTAATTTCTGCTGAATGGTTTGTCGGTTTGCGTCTTTTCCTATAGAATATAGAGTAGAAATAGTACCAACAAATACTTCGCGCGCAGCAAATGATGTGATTAATGCAATTCCAATTTTCCAATCGAAACCTAATGGTTTTATGATTGGTTCTATGATTCGACCAGCATAACCAGCATATGAATATTCCAATTTTTTGGAAGCAATATGCAATTCAGTTTGTGTTGCATCGTATTGCATTAAGGATGCTTCTATAGTAGCTGTATTTATAGCTTCATTTATTTTATTTGATGGACCAAAACTTGCTAAAAACCATAACACAATAGATACTACTAAAATAATTTTGCCTGCGCCAATTACAAATGATTTTACTTTATCATACACGTTGAAAAATACATTTTTCCAATGTGGCATTTTGTATGCTGGCAATTCTAACATTAAAAAAGAATGTTCATTTGATTTTAATATCTTTTTAAAAACGAATGCTGAAAACAACGCTGCCATCACACCAATTAAATACAACATCATAAAAACAAGTGCCTGTGAATTAATGAAGCCAAACACTTTAAATCTAGGTATAACAAAACCGATAAGCACTGCAAATACTGGTATTCTGGCAGAACAACTGATTAAAGGTGTTACCATAATAGTTATTAAACGTTCTTTCCAATTGCTAATGGTTCGTGTGCTCATAATTGCTGGAATGGCGCATGCGCCACCAGAAATCAATGAAACAATGCTTCTTCCATTTAAACCAAATCGTTGCATGATTTTATCAAACATAAAAACTGCTCGCGACATGTAACCAACTTCTTCTAAAATGGAAATCAATAAAAACAAAATAAAAATTTGTGGCACGAAAACCAACACACCACTGATGCCTGGCACAATGCCTTCGCTTACTAATTTTGTAAATAAATTAGTCGGAAAATGATATTGTATATAAAAACTAAGATTTGAAAAATGCTGATCAATAAAATCCATTGGAAAAGAAGACCAAGTAAAAATAGCTTGAAATATGAATAACATCAACAAGAAAAAAACAATTGGACCTAAGAAACGATGCGTTACAATGCTGTCAATTTTATCTGTTAATGTATTTCCAATGGCTATTTGTTTATCTAATGTTTGATTGACAATTGGCACAAATTGGTTGTATCGCTGCATAATTTCATCCAACTGATTATTGATGGAATTGAACTTATGTTTTTCATTTAGATTTAATAATTCTTGTTTTTGTGCTGCATTTAAAAATGATATTTTTTTTACATGATGAGCAATCAGTAATGCTGCATAGCTGTTTTTAACTCTAATTTTTTTACTGATTTCGTCTGTGATTTCTATTTCAGTGTTGGTTAATTCATAAAATCTTTTTGAACTCGATTTTTTAGTTTGTAATAATTTTTGCAATTCATTTTTTAATGCGTTGATACCATCACCAGTTCTTCCGTTTACTGACACAACAGGTAAATCAAAAAGAGTTTCGAGTTTTTTAGCATCAACTGATAAACCAGTTTTTTCTGCCAAATCATTCATGTTCAACGCCAAAACAATCGGAAATTCTAAATCAATTAATTGTGATAATAAAAGTGAATGACGTTCTAAATTATTTACATCGGCAACATACACCATGGCATCAGGAAAATCAATATCATTTTTATTAGTTAGCGCATTCAGCACAATTCTCTCATCTAACGAAGTTGGAAATAAGCTATAAGTACCTGGAAAATCGGTAACAGATATTTCTATATTATCAGTTAATTTAAATGCACCATTTTTACGTTCAACCGTAACACCTGGAAAATTACCTACTTTTTGTCGCAAACCTGTCAATTGATTAAATACAGAAGATTTTCCAGTATTTGGATTGCCAAGTAAAGCTATTTTAAAGGTTTGATTTGCCATTTTTATTTTAATGCATTCAATGCATCCTTACTTTTACGTTTTTTATCGTTTATTAGGAATTTTTCGTCAACAACACATGTTCTGCTTCATTGGTGCGTAATCCAATATAATGATTTTCTGTTTTAATATAATATGCACCACCAAATGGTGATTTTCGCACTAATGTAATTGCAGTTCCTGAAAGCAAACCCATCGACATTAATTTACAAGCAACAAATCCGTTTGAAAATTCGTTGATGGTAGCAGTTTCGCCAATCATTAATTGTGTAATATTTTGGGTATTGTTCAACTTATTTAGAATAAATCCGAATAGCAAAAATACAATGTTGGAACGATAAAAAGGGAATTTGATGTATTGTAATTCAAGATTACCAAAGATTAGGTATCTACAAGCTATTTCGGTGCTCGAATTAACAGCAACGCAGCTACAACACCAAAAATCATATTTGGAATCCAAACGGCAATCAACGGATCTAGGTTTCCTTTGGTAGCAAAAACTACTGAAAATTGTTGGATAATAATATAGGCGCCACTGAGCAACATTCCTGCTACAATGTACAAGCCAAGTCCGTTGCGTACTTTTTTGGTGGTCATGGCAACAGCAATCAATGTTAAAATAATAGCTGAAAATGGAATTGCAGTTCGTCTGTATTTTTCTACTTCATACGTTTTTACATTTTCATTGCCTTTAATTTTTTGGTCAGCAATAAAACTTTTGAGCTGCTCTGTTGTCATGGTTTCAATATCATAATCTTGTCGCACATATTCTTTTGGTGTAATTGGCAAGCGCATCAACGTATCACTACCTTTTCGTACAATATCTTTAGGACCATCAAATTGACGAAAATTCCAATTGCTTAGTTTCCATTTTTGTTTAGTGCTGTCCCATTGAATATTATCTGCGCTAATTTTAAAATACTGTACTTTGTCTTTTATTTTTTCCATCGTAAATTTAAAACCATTATAAGATATACCATCAAATGACTGTGTATATATAAAGGTATCTTTTCCAATTTGGTAATGATAATTGATGTCATACGTTCTACTGTCTTTCTTAGATGCATATTTTTCTTCAAAAGCAATTTTTACTTTATTGTTTTTTGGCAATAAAATATGATTGTAGTAAGCAAACAACATGGCTAATAGAGTAGCTGTAAACATGTAAGGAAATAAAAGTCGGTAAAAACTTACACCACCATTTAGCATGCAAATAATTTCCGTATTTTCTGTTAAACGCGATGTAAAATAAACAACAGAAATAAACACAAATATTGGAGCGAGCATCAACCCTATCCAAGGAATAAAATTCAGGTAATAATCAAAAATGATATTGTACAATGGTGCTTTATTGTCAATAAACTCATCAATTTTTTCCGTTATATCAATAACAATAGCAATTGCACTCAGCAAAAATATTGCAAAGAAAAAAGTCACAAGGAATTTTTTGATAATATACCAGTCCAGTGTTTTCATTATAATCTTTGCATCAATTTAACAACCATTTCATTTTTCCATACAGTAAAAGTACCTTCTTTAATTTTAGTTCGTGCTTCATTTACTAACCATAAATAAAACGATAAATTTTGCAAACTCGAAATTTGTGCGCCTAAATATTCTTCTACGATAAACAAATGTCGCAAGTATGCTTTCGTATGTATGTTGCTGGTTGTGCAAGCAATTCCGCTATCAATTGGCGAAAAATCATCTTTCCATTTTTGATTTTTTATATTGATGATGCCTTCTGTTGTGAACAACATTCCGTGACGTGCATTACGTGTTGGCATTACGCAATCAAACATATCTACGCCTAATGCAATAGCTTCCAAAATATTGGCTGGTGTGCCAACACCCATTAAATAACGTGGTTTGTCTTTTGGCAGAATACTGCAAACTAAATCCGTCATTTCATACATCAATTCGGCTGGTTCGCCAACAGCCAAACCACCAATCGCGTTTGCAGGTCTGTTTTGAGCAGCAATAAATTCAGCAGATTCTGTACGCAAATCTCTATATACAGAACCTTGTACAATAGGAATCAATGTTTGTTCGTAGCCATACAAAGGTTCCGTTGTATCAAAACGGTGAATACATTTTTGCAGCCAATCATGCGTGATGCGCAACGAATTTTTTGCATACTTATATTCACATGGATATGGTGTGCATTCATCAAACGCCATGATAAAATCTGCGCCAATAATGCGTTGTGTGTCCATCACATTTTCTGGTGTAAATAAATGGCGCGAACCATCAATATGCGATTGAAACGTAACACCTTGTTCCGTTAATTTTCTTCTGTGAGAAAGTGAATAAACTTGGTAACCACCACTGTCAGTCAACATTGGTTTTTTCCAAGAGTTAAACGCATGCAAACCACCAGCTTTTTGAAGTATTTCCAAGCCAGGTCGCAAATATAAATGATAGGTATTTCCTAAAATAATTTGTGCTTTCACTTCGTTTTCCAATTCAGAAAAATGCACTGCTTTTACGGTTGCTTGTGTACCAACAGGCATAAAAATTGGCGTTTCGATATCACCGTGATCTGTAGTAATTTTTCCAATGCGCGCGTTGGAATGTTGATCGGTATGTTGTATTTCGTATTTCAAGAATCAAAAAATTAAAAACACAAAAATACGACAAAAACCTTTATTTTTATTGAGTGATTTTTCTAACGTATTTATTTATTGCTTGCTGTATTTATCAAATTGTATATCAATTAGTATTGGTTAGTTCGATAATTTTAAAAAAGAAATCTCAAAATCTCAAAATCTCTTCCGAAGTTTCAGAAATTAAATCTGTTAGCGTAATTATTTGTGCAAAAAACGAAGCAGCTAATCTGCAAAAGAATCTTCCCTTTATTTTAGAACAAAATTATCCGAATTTTGAAGTGATTATTGTTGATGATGGTTCTGATGAACGATTAATAATGAACGATGAACTATTAAAAATTATCCATTTAACCAAAGAAGAAAAAATTGGTTTAGGAAAAAAATATGCTTTACAAAAAGGCGTTGAAGCTGCAAAAAACGAGTTGGTTTTATTAACAGATGCAGATTGTCAGCCAATTTCAAGAAACTGGATTGTAGAAATGGCAAATTGCATTACTGATGATAAAAAAATTGTGTTGGGAATTTCGCCATACAAAACAGAAAACACATTACTGAATGCTTTGATTGAATACGAAACTGCGCAAACCATGTTGCAATATCTTGGCTTTGCTATTTTAGGAAATCCATATATGTGTGTTGGCAGAAATGTTTTGTACGACAGAAATTTATTGCTTTCCAAAACTTGGTCAGACAAAGAGTTATCCATTGCTTCTGGTGATGATGATTTAGCGATTCAAACTTTAGCAACGAATCAAAATACAACCGTTTGCTTATCTGAAAATAGTTACACTTTCAGTGAAGCAAAAAACACTTGGAAATCTTATTTCAATCAAAAAACACGACACAACGAAAGTGGAAAACTGTATAAAATCCATCATAAATTGATTTTAATTTGCTTTATTTTATCTAAAATTCTGATTTACAGCACATTTTTTTTTATTTTGTGTTTGAATATTAAATTAAATGTATTACTTTTGTCTTGTGTTATTGCTTACCCAACGATAACATGCATGGCAAACATGCTTTTAAACATAACCCTAAAAACCCAAAAAAAATGGTATTACAGTCTCATTCTGGACTTAATCTATTGTTTCTTCCTGTTGTACACTGGCTTGATGAGTTTATTTATTCCAAACCCAAAATGGAAATAAAGTCACACAACACAATAGACAATGATTTAATTTCAGACGCCAAAAATGGCAGCCAAAAAGCATTTGCATCACTCATGCAAAAGTATCAGAAATCCGTTTATCATGTGATTTTGAAAATTGTAAAAAACAAAGAAGATGCAGAAGATTTGACTATTGAGTCGTTTGCAAAAGCATTTGACAATTTAGATCAGTATTCTGAAAAATTTGCATTTTCTACTTGGTTGTTTAAAATCGCATCTAACACGAGCATTGATATGCTTCGTAAAAAACGGATAGAACAGGTTTCATTAGAATCCGAAACCATGCAAATTTCAGACAATATTATGTACAGTACTAAATCTACTCCAGAAACTGAGATGATCACTGCACAACAAAAAACACAATTAAAAAATGTGGTGCATTCGATGGACGAAATTTTTTCTCGTGTAATTGAATTGCGTTATTTTAAAGAATTGAGTTACGAAGAAATCTCAGAAGAACTCAACATTCCTGTTGGAACGATAAAAGTGCAACTCTATCGTGCTAAGAAGTTATTGATAGAAAAATTTTTAACTGATACTAATTTTTAGATATCCTAAAATCCAGAAACAATTTTTCAGTATAGTACCTGAAAATATTTTTTTTATTTAACTAACAATTGTTTAAGTGCGATGCAGAAATGCATCGCACTTTTTTTTTACCAAATAATCCAACCATTCATAAACTGAAAACTACCATTCATGAAATGTTTAAAAAGAGCAACGCAAAATCAAACATATTTGCACTACAAAAAACAATTTATTAAAACAATTTAAGAATGAACAACACAATTAAAATTTTCGGAATCGTAGTATTATTTGCTACCGTATTATTTGCATCTTGCAAGAAAGAAGAAACTGCAACTGCAAATCCAGTGGCAAGTTTTACTATTGCACCAAATGACACCATTTATAGTAATGAAACAATTGAATTTACTAACACATCTACAGATGCTGATAGTTATTCTTGGAGTTTTGGACTTGGTGATAATAGCACCTTAACAAATCCAACAAAATATTATGGTGGAATAGAAGCAAGTGCTTGCGAAGTAGATTATACGGTTACGTTAACGGCAACTAAAAATGGAAAAACTTCAACTGCAACTAAAATTATTCATGTAATTTATTGCTCTTAATCCATTTTTATATTTTGAAAAGCAACGCTTTTGCGTTGCTTTATTAATTTATTGGAATTTGGATACTAACTTTTGTACCTAACGCGTTTATATTTTCATCTTCTATATCTTCAAATAGCACAGCAATATTTTCTTGTTTTCCTTGATTTAAGAGTTGCAATCTTTTCTCGGTTGCTGATGTAGAAAAAGACACGTGCGATTGCGGTCGGTTTTTATTTATTTCTGCTGATGCTATTCTACCAATTCCATTGTCCATTATTTCGCAAACTAAATTAGTTTCGTCATCGTTTAAAATAAAATTTAACGCAAGTTCTTTCATTCCTTTTTTATGCAACAAGCCATGTTTTATTGCATTTTCCACATAAGGTTGAATTAGCATTGGTGGTAATTGCACATAATCTACGTCAATATTTTTGGATAAATTTATTTGATACAAAAAATCATTTTCAAAACGAATACCTTCGAGTTCTAAATATTTGGTAAGTATGTCAATTTCATCAGCTAAATCTATTTTCTGTTTACCAGAAACATCTAAAATTTTTCTGGTTAATGTTGCAAAATTTGCCATTTGCTCATTTGCCATTTTCTTATCGCCAATAGTATATAATTCTTGAATAGAATTAAGTGCATTGAAAATAAAATGTGGATTCATTTGCGATTTAAGAGCAGTTAATTCGCTTTGTGTTTGTTCTAATTTTAATTGATTAATAGCTGCTTCTTTCTTTTCTGTTTCGTATTTTAATTGTAATGTGTTAAAGGATTTTATCTTATCATTATTTAGCATTTTTTCTTTTAATTCTATATAATTTTTTGATGCATGAAATGCATTTTTATAATCTTCTTGATGTTCGTAAATATCAATAGTAAGTTTAATAATTAAAATTTCTTTTTCAACATCTTGAATTTCTTTTGCCAAAAAAAATCCTTTGTTTGCATATTGTAGTGCTGCGTAATATTGATGAAGCCGTGTATAAGACTCTGCATATTTTAAATAATTACCAACTTGAATAACTTTATAGTCATCTGTTTCGCAAATTTGTTCAGAGATAGCTAGTTGCACTAATGCTTCTTCAGGTTGGTTCAATAAAATAAGGTGTCCTGCCAGATTTGATTTACTCACAGCAATTCCATAGCTGCTTTCCAATTGTTCAGAAATTTCAAGTGCCTTTTTGGAATACAAAATACCATTTTTCGGATCTTTTAGAAAGCAATATGCAGCATCTATATTTATATACATTTGCGCATGAATAATATCTATTGGAATTAACTTAATTTCATTTTCAATTTCATTATAAATACGCAAAGCTTCTTCGTATTGTTGTGTATTCATATAAACCATAGCAATATTTGCTTTCGGTTTTATACGATTTTTCCAATTCATGCTTTTCGACAATAACTCGTCAGCTTTTAGATAGTTAATGAGTGCATTTTCAAAATCAGAATTACGATAATAAAAAATACCAAGCTGAAGAAAAGACGTACCAATACCTTCTTCATAACTAATTTCTGTAGATATTTTTTCTGCTTCATCAATATAAATCTTAGTTTTATTGAGATCGATATTTAGATAGTAAGCAATTAATTGATGAAGAATATCAACTCTTTCTTTAGAGTTAGTAGTGTTCTGTTGTAGTTGAACCTCTAGTTCAAGAATTGTTTCGTTGGAAGACATCTTTTAAAGTATTTGGCATAGGATTTTAATAAAGGTATAAAAATAAATTTAAAATCATTATTTTATGCTAATTGGTATTTGTCAGAATAATTGTATTTTTAAACGTGGAACTCATTAATCAAATTCGTCGATTTATTTTATTGTTTATACTTCGCAGAAAAACAGCGATTTCTAAAAACAGAAATCCTGTTACAATACAACAAGCTAATAAAATCGGCATTTTATTCAATGCAGAAAATATCAAAACCAACGATGTTATTTTAGAATTTTCAAAGCATTTAAAATCGTTACAAAAAGAAGTACAACTTTTAGGATATTTACCCAAACGAGATTTCGGATTTCAGTATCCATTTCCTTTCATTTCAGAAAAAGACACAAATTGGTATGGCAAGCCAAAAGGTGGAACATCAGGTTTTTTTATTAATACACCATTCGATTTAATGGTAGATTTTTGCTCAGATGAATGTTTGCCGTTAGAATATATTTCTGGTGTTTCTTCTTCAAAATTTAGAGTCGGATTTAATAAAGAAATAAATAATGCTAACTATGATTTAATATTAATTCCAAAAGAAAAAAGCGATATTTCTAACTTAATTCAGAACTTAGAGAAATATTTGAAATAAAAAGTAAAGGTGAAAGTGAGAATGAAAGTGTGATAGAACCTAAATCATAAATCGAAAATTGTAAATTTTATGTTGAATTTAAAAGGCGTTGGTGTAGCATTGGTAACACCATTTAATGAAGAAAAAGAAATCAACTTTAGTGAGTTTGAGAAGGTAGTCAATCACGTGATTGAAGGTGGTGTTGATTATGTGGTAGTGCTTGGCACTACTGGTGAAGTGGTTACCTTAAATAAGCAAGAAAAACAAGATTTAATTTCAGCGTGTGTTACATATACAAATAAACGAGTGCCTGTAATTGCTGGATTTGGTGGCAATAATACCAAAAGCATTATAGATGATTTAACTTCTTTTGATTTAACTGGTGTTGATGGAATTTTATCTGTTTCGCCTTATTATAATAAGCCAACACAAGAAGGAATTTACGAACACTATAAAGCCATTGCTAACAGCACAAATTTGCCAATTATATTATACAATGTTCCAGGAAGAACTGCATCCAATATTCGTGCAACAACAACATTGCAATTAGCGAATAATTTTAAAAACATTGTTGCAATAAAAGAAGCTAGCAATGATTGGCAACAGATTTTTTGGTTGGCACGCGAGAAACCAGAAGGTTTTTTATTGATAAGTGGAAATGATGATTTAATTGTACCACAAATTTCTATTGGTTATGATGGTGTGATTTCTGTAATTGCTAATGCATTGCCAAAACAATTTTCTACAATGGTGCATCAGGCATTATATGGTGATTATACAACTGCCAGAAAAACAGTGTATGAATTAGACGAGCTCATCACCTATTTATTTGAGCAAGGAAATCCAGCTGGTGTAAAAGCTGCGATGAAACATTTAGGTGTTTGTGATGATTCTGTTCGCTTGCCGTTGATGCCAATAAATGCTGACTTGCGCAAGAAAATTGCAGAAAAGGTTGACAGCTTATTTGTGGTTGGTTAATCACAACACAAACAACTTTCTTCTTCTCACTTCATCTTTTAATAGTTTTAATTCGCGACCCATTTGTCCAGAAACACTCGTGTTTTCTTGTGCTCTGCGAATTAAATAAGGTATCACATCTTTCACAGGTCCATAAGGCATGTATTTGCTCGAGTTGTAACCAGCTTTAGAAAGATTGAATGTAATGTTGTCGCTCATTCCATACAATTGCGAAAAGTGTATGTGTGGATGGTTATTCTTTAGTTGATTTTGTTGCATTAATTGAGTAGCTAATAAGGTGCTTTCTTCATTATGTGTAGCAACGCAAATAGCAATATGCTCAATATTTTCAATTGCAAATTCTAATGCAAGGTTGTAGTCCTTATCTGTATTTTCTTTGGATGTTTGAATTGGATTTTCGTAATTTAATTTACGAGCACGAACTTCTTCTTTTTCCATGTAAGCACCACGCACTAATTTTGCAGCATAAATAAAACCAGCTTTTTTTGCTTTTTCAGCAGTAGTTTTAAAAAATTCCAATCTGTCATTTCTATACAACTGAACCGTGTTGTAAATAATAGGTTTTTGCTTGTTGAATGTAGACATCAAATCAAACGTCAAATCATCTAATGGTTGTTGAATCCAGCTTTCTTCTGCATCTACAAATAAACTTACATCATTATCAAATGCTAATTGTGCAATACCATAAATTCGTTTTTTAGATTTCTCTAAAATGAAATTTTCTTCTGAAGATAATGGCTCATTTGCATGCATTTTTTCTAAAATACTAAATGGAATTAAACCGGTAAATTTTGAACAAACGATACCAACTGCATCGTAATTTTTTGCAAATAAAATTGCCTGTTTTATGGCGTTTTCTGTTCTATTGAAATCTTCTTCTTCTTCTTTTCCTTCTACACCATAATCCAAAATTGCCTGAACGCCAAATTCGTAAAGGTTATTTATTTTCTTAGTAGCATCTTCCAAAGTGTCGCCACCACAAAAAGTAGCATATATAGTTGGACGCATTCCAATTGCAATCGGTGTTTTAATTCCTAAATTCATTAATTTGGATGCTGTATTGGTGCCGAATTTTACCAACCAACTTTGATTAATTAAGCGAAAAATCTGATAATCACGAACGAGTGAATTATTTGATTTGTGGGCAAAAGCAGTTTTAGTATCATTAAAATTGAGAGTGGTCATTGGTAATTTGATATTAGTCATTAGACATTCGTAAGAAAAGATTGAGCAAAACTATTAATTTTTTTTGACATAGAACTATTGACTATTCCATATTTGCCAACTTCGTTCTGCTTGCAAGTATAACATTTCTAAACCGTTTTTTGTTTGTGCGCCATGCAACTTTCCTTCCTTTAAAAATTGTGTTTCTTCTGGATTGTAAATTAAATCGTATAGTAAATGGTTGTCAGTGATAGCATTGTATGGAATATCTGGTGCGTTGTTTACATTTGGATACATACCGATTGGCGTTGTATTAATGATGAGTTTTGAGTGATGTATAATGAGTTGATTGACTTCTTCATAAGAAATAGTTTTCTCACTTTTATATCGAGAAACATATTGTAATGAAATTCCTAATTTTTTTAAAACATATTCCACCGCTTTAGATGCGCCACCAGTTCCAAGAATTAATGCTTGTGCATGATGTTGTTTTAGTAAAGGTTTCAAACTCATTTCAAATCCATAGCAATCAGTATTGTAGCCAATTGTTTTTCCATTGATAAATTTAATCGTATTCACAGCACCAATATTTGCTGCAGTTTCATCGAGTTCATTTAAATAAGGAATTATTTTTTCTTTGTACGGAATCGTAACATTTAAACCAACAAAATTTTTATGCGTATTACATAATTCAACAAAATCTTCTATTTTTTCTAAAGGAAAAATATCGTATTTGGAATCAACAATATTTTCTTTCTGAAATTTTTCAGTAAAATATCCTTTAGAAAAAGAATGTGATAACGGATAACCTATTAAGCCGAATTGTTTCATATTATTAGAATCAAGATACAAGATTTTTAGAATCAAGATTTATGTTTAGTTGCAAATTTATCATCCAAAGAAAATATAACAAACTAAAATACTCAACACAATACTTACTAACTCTGCAAACAAACTCGTAGCTACCACATAACGTGTTTTTTTGATGGCAACTGAACCAAAGTAAACTGCTAAAACATAGAATGTAGTATCGTGGCTGCTGTTAAAAATTCCAGCCAATCTTCCTGCAAAACTATCAACGCCTAAACCAATCGGATTTTTGGGATCGATCAATTCTGCCATCAATCCTTTGGCACCACCACCACTAAATGGTTTCATAATAGCAACAGGCAATGCATCTACAAAACGCGTATCAAAACCTAATGAGTTAAACAAGTATTTAGCACCGCTAATAATGGTTGTCATACCACCAGAGGCACGGAAAACAGATATGGCAACCAACATCGCAACTAAGTACGGAATAATTTTTACAGCAACTTCAAATCCTTCTTTTGCACCATCGATAAAGGAATCATACACATCAACTTTTCTGTAAAAAGCCAATGCAATAAAAGAAATGATAACAGAAAAAATAATAAAACCGCCTAAATTATTACTAACAATTTCCATTTTTTCTTTCGACATCGAACTGAATAAATACGTCAAACCAGCAACAAATGCTATCATTCCAGCAATCCAAACTGTTAGAACAAAATCCCATTTTATTTTTTGGATGAAAGTGCATAAAATCAATCCAGAAATCATTCCGCCATAAGTAGCAATTAATAAAGGAATAAAAATATCAGTTGGATTGGCAGCGTTTGCACTTGCGCGAAACGCAATAATACTTACAGGAATAATGGTGAAACCAGCAGTGTTCAATGTCAAAAACATAATCATCGCATTCGATGCTGATTCTTTATCAGGATTGATGGCTTGCAATTCTTTCATTGCTTTTAAACCGAATGGCGTTGCTGCATTATCCAAACCCAACATATTGGCCGAATAATTCATTAAAATGCTGCCCATTGCTGGATGGTTTTTGGGTATTTCAGGAAATAAGCGGCTGAAAAATGGTGTAATTAATCTGGAAAAAATGGCAATCGCACCGCCTCTTTCGCCAATACGCATAATACCTAACCAAAAGCACATCGCACCAGTTAAACCAATCGATAATTCAAACGCAGTTTTGGCTGAATCTGTAATGGCATTTACAGTTGCAGGCATTACGGTGTAATCGTGCTGAAAAATTACTTTGAATAAAATAATAATGAAAGACAAAACGAAAAATAAAATCCAGATAATATTTAATACCATGCGTTTAATTTATGACGTACAATTTACAAAATTAATTAGCTAATTCGTTAATTAGCTAATTAATCAATAAATTTGTTGCGTGAGTAAGAAATATGAATTGCCAGAAATAGTGAACCGCAAAGCGAAGTTCAACTACGAATTTATTGATACGTATAAAGCTGGCATGGTTTTAACCGGAACCGAAATTAAATCAATAAAAGAAGGCAAAGTAAATTTAGGCGATAGTTTTTGTTATTTGAGAAATGGCGAAATGTGGTTGAAAAATCTGCATATTTCATTGTATAATTTTGGTAGTTACGCGAACCACGAACCGATGCGTTTGCGAAAATTATTACTCAACAAAAAAGAAATAAAAAAATTAGAAGGCAAAATTAAAGAGAAAGGTTTAACGATTGTGCCTTATAAAATTTTCTTTAGTGAACGTGGTTTGGCAAAAATTGAAATTCATTTAGCAAAAGGGAAAAAAGCGTACGACAAACGCGAAAGCATTAAAGAACGCGACACGAACAAAGAAATTCAACGCGTGAAGAAAGAGTTGCGTTAGTAATTTTATTCTTTTTAAATCCACTAATAATTTATTACATTTAAGTATGCTAAAACAATTGATTTGCATCGGTCTTTTATGTTGCTTTATTTTCTGTAACGCAGATGTGCCTGGAAATAAACCGCGTCCAAGTTATGATGTGACAATTACAGGTTTGAAAGAATACAGCGATTATACATTTTATTCTCAAAGCGATTATGGTGAAAAACAAGCATTGAAAGACAGTGCATCATTTGCTGTTCGAGGTGGTTTTGGCGCACCAATATGTCAGAATATTTGGGCTTTCAATAATAAAACAAAACAATACACTGACACACTTTATTTTTGCAGCGGCGACCACAATAATTCCATGATAATTTTGGTGCATATTGCAGGCAAGCATCTGACATATGTGAAAAAAGGTCCAGTAAAAAAATCAAAGAAAATGAATCAGCACATAAATATAGTTGGCGATATTTATTCTAATAACAATCAGTTAATTATGTATGCAATTTCCGGATTGAGTTTTTTATTATTAATTGCTATGGTTTTTATTATTTGGAAAAAGAATAAGGAAGCAAAACTTCAAAAGTGTATATGAAAAGTTTTTTCGTTTTATTAGATGAACCATCACCATTTTTTATTGGTGGAAACGCACTCATTCCGTTGGTTGCCATTGCATTTACAGCACTTATTATTTTCGGTGTGATTTTTTATTTTAGAAAAAAGAAAAATATATAACATGATTTTGCTGGATCCAGTTGTTACAAACGAAACTTTTGCTGCATCAAATCAAAATAAATTTCTTTTAATTTCAATAATTTCTTTAATTTTATTAATTGGAATCTTTTTCACTTTCAGAAATTTGAAAAATAAAAACAATTCCAATCGATTTTAAATTAGACAACATGATAAAAAAAATAGTTTCATCATTACTTTTATTTGTGTTTATATCAGTTTCATTTGCCGATATTCCAACAGATGCAAATGGTTACAATATCGATCCAAATGCGTTTAATTATTTACCATTAACACTTGGTCTTCTTTTTGCCATCGGTTCTTCAATAGCTTATTTCACTTATAAAAACCAAAAAAATGCAGTTCAATAAAATCCTACTTTTACTTTTAGCGTTCGTTATTGGCAACACCTTGTTTGCAAATATGCCACCACCACAATATCATCCAGTGACCAAATATTATTTTGGAAATATTGATTCGTTGGCTGCGTATAAATTTTATGTAAAAAATTCGGAAAATGGAAAAACGTATAAAATAAAACAAAACGCGGTTTTCGAAGTATATCCAAATGAGAAAGATGGACCAAGCAATAAGTTAGAAGTTTGGGCAATTAACAAAGAAACAAAATTGCAAAGCAACACTATTTCGTTGTATGTGAAAGAATCGATGAAGCCATTAGAAGAAAACACTGCGCACTATGCAGTTACTTTATCTTTTGATAAAAACAAAGTATTGACTTCTGACTTTTTAATGTTAACTCCGAAATGTTACTCTAAAAATGACAAAGAATTTATGCCAGTTATTACATTAAACAAACCAAATAACAATAACCTTTTTCCAATACTATCCTTTGCCGCTATTTTGTTGTTGACTATTATTTACTTTACTACAAAACGCCAACAAAGAAAGGTGTATGTATAAGTATTTGTTGCTCACAATGCTAATTGAAATTCCGATTTATTTTTTGTTTGTTAGAGAAAAAATTGCGTATTCGATTTTAATTTTGGTTTTAGCAAATTGTTTCACTTGGCCAATTTTAAATATCTTATTTCACAACACACATATTCATTTATTGCTTTTAGAAACAGGCGTTACTGTTGTTGAAGCATTTATCATTTGTTTTTTTTTAGAACAAAAATTTTCAAAAGCGTTGGTAATTTCATTTATACAAAATGTAGTTACTACTTTTATTGGTGTTTGGATCAATCATATAAAATTGTAAAAATTAAACTTGAGTAATAAATACAAAATAGCAACTATTTATGGTGCAGCACATGGCATCAATGATTTTATTGCAGGTTTTTTATTAGCAATTTTAGCATATCAATCAACCAACTCAACAGCAAATTCCATTGCGTTTTTGTTGTATAGCGTTATAGCGTTTGGTGGTCAATTGCCAGCAGGAATTTTAGTAGACAAAACACAAAACATTAAATCATTTTCGTTGATTGCTTTGTGGTTGATGATTGTGGCTATTGCATTATCATGCTTTTCTATTTTTACAGCTATCGTTTTTAGCGGTCTCGCATCAGCATTTATTCATGTATGTGGTGGCGCAGCATGTTATGTTTCAGAACAAAAAAATGTAACCATTGCTGGTATTTTCACTTCACCAGGTGTAGTTGGTTTAATAGTTGGCGGCATTGCTGGAACCATGCATTTCAATTATTTCTATTTATTTATTTTGCCAATTGCACTGTTGATTTTTTTATTGAGCAGAATAACCATTCCAGCTTATTCAATCATAAATAAAAATAACAACGAATTGCAATTATTAGATACACATGATTTTTTTATGTTGATTTTATTACTGGCAATCGCATTTCGTTCTTTGATATGGAACGTGTTGCACATGATGTGTTACAGCGACACTAACTGGTTGTTAGCTATTGCGTTTTCAGCTGGTTTCGGCAAATTAGCTGGTGGTTTTATTTCAGACAAAGTAAACTGGAAAAAGTTCGTTTTCATCACCACGCTTGGTGCTGCTGTATTTTTGAATATTGGGAAAAATGTATTGCCAATATTTTGCATTGGTGTCGCGTTGCTACAAAGTGCCGTACCAATTACATTATTGTTGATGCAAAATTTTCTACGAAACAGTCCAGCTACAGCAACAGGTTTATCACTTGGTGTAGCTATTGCGTTGGCAGGTTTGCCTACTTATTTGCAACAATTCAGACAAATACAGAACAACAAGTTAGTCTTTCTTGTTTTTAGCATGTTCTTTTTGCTATCAAATATTTGGACGGTTTGGCGAATTAAAAAATCATCATTCACCTAAATGCTCCAAGTCTTTTTCATGAAAAATTAAAATCGTAAAGCAGCATAAGAATACCAAAATTGCTGCACCAAACATTTTTCCACCATCGCCAACATCTATTTTGGCAAGCGTTAGATGAAAACACAAGGCGCCAAACATCATAAAACAACCTAAAATGGCACCACGCCAAACCATTTTCGGAATGACTAATAATAGAATTGCTATACTTTCAATAATGGCAATTCCATATCTACCGTATGGATCCAATCCAATTTGTCTAAACATTTCTACTGCAACTTGATTTCCGGATAATTTCATATAAATTGAATATCCTAAAACCGTGACAGCAATAATTCGTGCTGCTATTTCTAATAGCTTTGTTCCTTTTTCCATAATTGCTAGTTTTAATACTTCATAAGTTAATAAATTATTAAGACAATAGCAACTGTTTGTTAATAAATATAAAAAAAGAGGAACAAGTTGTTCCTCTCTTTTTTTATCTGTGTGTGAATCTTATATAACACCTTCTGTTAAAACAGAAACATTGTTTTTTAAAACTTCTACGATACCACTTTTTACTTTAAATTCTTGTTTGTCGCTGCCTTTGCGCACTTTTACTACGCCATCTTTAATAGACGCTATCATGGGTGCGTGATTGTTCAACACTTCAAAATTTCCATTTATACCAGGTAATATCACTGAATCTGCTTCGCCTGAAAACACTTTCAATTCTGGTGTAAGTATGTTTAAGTTCATTTCTTAAATGTTTAATGATTAATGTTTAGTGTTTAATGATGATGTTTTAATTCAACATTCATCATTCAAAACTCAACATTATTATTTCGCTTCTGCTAATAATTTTTTACCTTTTTCAATAGCATCTTCAATAGTACCAACTAAGTTGAAAGCTGCTTCCGGATATTCATCTACTTTACCATCCATAATCATTTCAAATCCTTTCAAAGTATCTTCGATAGAAACGAATACACCTTTCAAACCTGTAAACTGCTCTGCAACGTGGAATGGTTGTGATAAGAAACGTTGAACACGACGTGCACGAGAAACTACCATTTTATCTTCTTCAGATAACTCATCCATACCTAAGATTGCGATAATATCTTGTAATTCTTTGTAACGTTGTAAGATCATTTTCACACGTTGCGCAACGCCATAGTGTCTTTCACCTAAAACTACCGGATCTAATATTCTTGATGTAGAATCCAATGGATCTACTGCTGGATAAATACCTAACTCAGCAATTTTACGGCTTAGTACCGTTGTTGCATCTAAGTGAGCAAATGTAGTTGCTGGTGCCGGATCTGTTAAGTCATCCGCAGGTACGTAAACTGCTTGTACAGATGTAATAGAACCTGATTTAGTTGAAGTGATACGCTCTTGCATCAAACCCATTTCTGTAGATAACGTTGGTTGGTAACCTACCGCTGATGGCATACGACCTAATAACGCTGATACTTCAGAACCTGCTTGTGTGAAACGGAAGATATTATCTACGAAGAAGAGGATGTCTTTTCCTTGTCCGGAACCATCTCCATCGCGGAAATATTCGGCAACCGTCAAACCGCTCAAAGCAACACGCAGACGCGCTCCGGGAGGTTCGGTCATCTGTCCGTAGACGAGCGACACTTTTGAATCTTTAATCGCGCTTTTATCAACTTTCGACAAATCGAATTCGCCGGTTTCTTCCATATTATGGTTGAAAGCATCGCCGTAACGAATAACTTTCGATTCGACCATTTCGCGCAGCAAATCATTGCCTTCGCGTGTGCGTTCACCAACGCCCGCGAACACCGAAAAACCGTCGCTGCCGATTGCCACGTTGTTGATAAGTTCCATAATCAGAACAGTTTTACCAACACCCGCGCCGCCGAACAGACCGATTTTACCACCTTTTGCATAAGGCTCGATGAGGTCGATGACTTTGACGATCTCTGGAGTGGTGTGGCGGAAGGCGAGGAGACACTTGTCGGGTTGGGCGAGGAGAGCGGTGGCGAGACCGACATCGATGGAGGACTTGATGAGTCGGCGGATGGTGTACTTGTCGAGGTCGCAGATGTAGACCTCGTCGAAGCCGAAGAAGACGATGGCATTTTGGACATAGTGGACATCGGTGACGGCGGAGCTGATTGCGTATTGATGAGTAACAGCCGTCTTGTGTTCGTTATAGACATACACTGTGTTCTGCTTAACTTTTTCAGAATCGGTCTCAGGAATGAGAGCATAAATGCCTGTAGAAAAATACGGTGCAGCTTTTCGTACATTCTTTTGTTATATCATCGTATACTTTCATGTAAAAGCTCGGTTGTTCACATTCAAGGGTAATCTTTAGGGTTGCTAGCTCAACAACGAAGAATCCAAGGTTCGTAGCTACACACAAATGAGTCTGGTAAACACTTTCCTACCTGCACCTGGTTCAGCATCATGTAATTGATCTTCCTCGTGACTGGATGAGTAAGTGCCGTGGCCTGTGTTGGTCCTACAGGCGAAGCGTCCATTTTATTATTGTAGGCAATGAAGTCAGATGAAACTCAAGGCTCCTGAATCGGGCCTGCATGCACAATAATCAAGTCACATTTT
>CALLKF010000097.1 GCA_938008535.1 uncultured Saprospirales bacterium
TTGGCTACAAGCACAGCTTGTAGTTTTTGATTAACTACTTTACTCCCTATTTGACATCTAACTGGTAACGGTCTTCTTACAGTAGCTTCTCTTTTCCAATATATTTCTTTACTAGCTAATACTTCAGAGTTTTTTTTTCTCCCAACTCCAGACATCTTAAAGGATTTTCCAACAGCATCTATAGTTATAACATTGCTCTTATTATCTACAGTTGCAATAGCTTTTTTTAATGTTTCTGCATTTAATTGGTTTATTTTATCAGCTATTTCTTCTTTACTAGAATTTTCTCTAACAATATGAGAAAACTCTCTTTTACGCTGCAAAAGCAAACTGAACATAGCAGCGTTAGAAGAAATTGTTTTATTATTTGAATTAAGTTTACCCATAATTTTGTTGAGTCAAATATAAATAATTAATCGAATACTTATACTCACAAGGTGTTCATAACTTGCAGTTTTGTTGACAAGTAAGATTTTAATGTACTGTTTGTCAGGCGCTTTTATAAATTATCACTTGTTTTTTCTGTTATTAAGTATCAATTGGACGTTTAATTTACACTTTTTCTCCCAATTTAGTTCCTAAAAGAGAGTTAAAAAACCTTTTATTAGGAAAAATTACCTAATTTAAGTAACCATTAATAATTAGTAAAATTATCAATTTAGCTCTTTACACTCTTGCCTCTAGCTAGCATTTTTATGAAGTCATAGCCTTTTTAAGTAAAATAGATAGTTGTAAATTCGATTTATATAAGACAGCTAGTGGACTTGAAAGCGAAGATATTGAACCAAAGATTATAAATCTGACAAAAATAGACACACTTAATGAAACAGAGAGTTTTAGTATAAAGTATAGGCATATCCTAGAGAAGTAAAATGAAATGTTTCTTGAAAATTAAATGAGCTTCAATAAATTCAATTATTACCTGAAGTTAAGTTTGTAAATAGAGTTTATAGGTCAACTTAAAACTTTCTTCTTGCCACCTACAGATAATGTGAAATTTCCAAAGATATCATTGTAATCCATAGGTGTAACGCCCCATGCTTCTTGAAACTCTTTAACCTTTATGTCGTGTGATATCTTGTTGTATCTTAACATTGTTTTGTAGGAACTATGACCAGTAATTGACATAACTAATTCAGGTCTCATACCTCGTTCCAAGCTCAATGTAATAAAAGTCCTTCTACAGTCATGGCTAGAAAGTTTTTCCCATCTCTTCAAAACTTTACGTTCTATTTTTACACCCTTATAACTAATAATAGTAATTGGTTCCACGAAACCGCATTTTTCACCAACTTCTTTTATGTATTTATTGAAATTTGTTAATGAAATCTCATGGAGAATTGGCATTTCCATTTCAATAGAATTAGCAAAATATTTACTTGAATCGCCAAAGTCAAAAATATCATTATTAGGTTTTAGTATTTGGTATATCAATAATTCTTTTCCTGATAAAGATTCACAATATCTCTTAAGTTCTCGTATAGAATATTTTGTTAGTGGAATAGTTAATTTTTGACCAGTCTTCTTTGCAGTTATACGAAGCATTTGTTTATCAATTCCACCTTCACCAGTATAATAAAGGTCAGACCATTTTAGTAACTGAGAATCAGAAAATCGCATTCCAGTAGAACATAGGAAAACGAATAGACTTGCAACATTTCTTAATCTTAAAGGATTTTTTTCATTATCTGCAAAGTTTACAATTTTTGATAACTGATTTTCATGCAATGGGAAAATATCTGGTTCTTCAATTTTAACTCTGTATTTTTTGAATTTCCAATTTGAATGATAATCTCTTTCTGCGGCCCAATTTAGAAATGTTTTTAATGTCTTGAAATATTTGCCTATTGTGCTATTGCATAAACCAATGTCACCATACTGAGTTTCAGCTTCCTCTAAAAAGTAATTTGTCCAGAGGTTGTAAAAATCAGAATCAAATAATTCCCATTTCAATTTTTGATTATTGTTTATGCAATATTGCTTGAGATGAGAGAGGGTTGTATTGTATATGCTAATAGTTGATTGACTTAAAATATTTTTATTTAATTGAACAAAATGTTCAAATACTTGATATGGCGAATTTATTATAGATTTTTTCGATTCTTTCTTTCCAAGAACGGATTTACCTAATATTGATTCGCATTTTTGTTTTTCTATAATTTTATTAATCTGCATTTTAACTCGAATAGTAGATGGTATTATTCCGTCACGCTGAAGGTCAAATATTACATCTTGTAGGATTTGCTTTTCTTGTTCTATTCTGTAATTTATTTGTTTTGCTCTTTTGTGTTTAGTAACTATACCTTGTGTATCATCAAAAAAACTAGGATTAACTTTTTCCCCGATTGAGTGTTTGACAGGTGTTTCATTGCCATTTCGATATAAGATAATAATTTTACATTCACCATTTTTGTCGGGTTGGTCTTTTCTTACTATTACTTTAATTGTTGCCATAAAGTAAAGATACAAAATTGTATTGAAAAGGGTCGGTTTTAGGGTCGGTAATTATTTTTTCTATAAAAAATAAAATGTTGATATACATACAGTTATAGTAAATTGAATTTTAAAATAAGTAAATTTCGGTCCCGTCCGGACCGCCAACAAGGTCAAAGTCCACGAAATTTCGTGGACTTTTTTTATTTGAAAAAATCTGTTGTTAAATGATTTTTATCATCTAACAAACATTCAGAATAATCTATTTTTGTTCCTACATTAATTTTACACAATACAAATTCAACATTAATAGCATTTTATGAGAATTCTATTTAGAAAAATTTTATTTCTTTCTATTTCTTTTCAGTTTATCACATTTGCAGAAACTAACGAAATTAAAGACACATTTGTCGTAAATAAACTAAATGAAGTCGTAATATCTGCTACTAAACTAGAAGAATCAAAACAAAATATTATCCAGCAAATAAGTATTGTAAAATCAAGTACTATTGAAAAATCAAATGCTCAAACAACAGCATCCTTAATAGAAAATCATGGCAATGCATTTGTACAAAGAAGTCAAGCTGGTGGTGGCAGTATTATATTAAGAGGATTTGAAGCCAGCAGAGTGGTTATGATGATTGACGGTGTTCGCATGAACAATTTAATATATCGTGCGGGCCATTTGCAAAATATTATCACAATTGATAATTCAATTTTAGATAGAGTTGAAATTCTGAATGGTTCATCTTCTACCATGTATGGAAGCGATGCTTTAGGTGGTGTAATTAGTATGTACACCAGAAAACCTTTACTTCAAACAGATAGTAATGTTCTGGTAAAAGGAAATGTTTTCTTTAGATATGGCTTAGCAAACAATGAACTAACAGGTCATGCAGAAATTAATATTGGCATTAAAAAATTTGCTTCTTTAACTTCTGTTACTTACAGTAAATTTGGTGATTTAAGAATGGGTGGCGCTCAAAATCCTTTTTATAAAAAATTTGGTGAATGCTATTTTTATGCAGATAGAATTGACGGAAAAGACACATTGATTACTAATAACAATCCATTACTTCAAAAAAGAAGCGGCTATTCACAATATGATATTCTCCAAAAGTTTTTGATAAAACAAAATGATTTTTTACAGCATCAAATCAATGTGCAGTTTTCTAACAGCACGAATATTCCACGATATGACAGGTTAACGGATCCAAAAGGTAGCGGTTTAAATTCTGCTGAATGGTATTATGGTCCGCAAACACGATTGCTAACTGCTTATGACATTAACTATAATAATCCAAATGCATTATTTAATTCCATTCATGCAAATATTAGCTATCAATATATTGAAGAAAGCAGGCACAACAGAAGTTTTGGCAAAGACAACCTTTCTAACAGGATCGAATATGTGCATGCGGTAGGTTATTCTTTAGATATAGCAAAACAAATTAAAACCAATAAAATAATTTTTGGCGTTGACGGACAATACAGCATGGTTATTTCAAAAGCTAACAAAGTTGACATTACAACAGGCGAACAAAGTCAATTAGATACCAGATATCCTAATGGGAAAGACAACATGAATACGTTTGCAGTATATGCAACACATATCGGAAAATACGGAAAGCATATAACTATAAACGATGGAATCAGAATAGGTGTTTCGTCATTGCATGCTCGTTTCAATGATACTACTTTCTTTAAATTTCCATTCCAAACAGTAATTCAAAATAATTTTACTGCTAGTGGAAATTTGGGTGTCGCATATGCACCAACAGATAAATGGAAAATTGCTTTATTGTTTAATACTGGCTTCAGAGTTCCAAATATCGATGACTTATCTAAAGTGTTTGAATCTGCGCCAGGAAAAATTATAGTTCCAAATAATAACATCAAACCGGAAAAAACAATTAGCGGCGAACTGAACATTTCCAAGCAATTTGGAAAAAGTGTTAAATGGGAAAATGTATTTTGGGCAACTTATTTTATAGATGCAATTCAAACAGGAAAATTCAGGTACGATGGATTAGATTCTATTGATTATGCTGATACCAAAAGTGCAGTTTATGCTAACCAAAATAATGGCAAAGCTTATTTGTTCGGATTTAGTTCTTCTATTGTAGCTGATTTTAGTAAACATTTCAGCGCATCGTTTTCAATTAATTATACTCGAGGTCGAATATTATCAGACACTGGTCAAGTACCATTAGATCACGTTGCACCTTTATTTGGTAGAATTGGTGTTAATTATCATGCTAAGAAAGTATTCGTCGAACTCTATTCTGTATTTAATGGCTGGAAAAAACTGAAAGATTATAGTGATAGCGGTGAAGACAATTTACAATATGCCACAAAAGATGGAATGCCTGCTTGGTTTACATTAAATCTAAAAGCATCTTATCAACCACATAAAAACATCACTTTGATGGCTGGTTTTGAGAATATGTTAGACACACAATACCGAACATTTGCTTCAGGCATTAATTCAGCAGGCAGAAATATTTATCTGACGCTGAAAGTTAATTGACAGGCAAAATAGCTGTAAAACATGACATAAATCATGTGTCCTTTGTATTAATAGCAGTAAATTTACACATCTATTAGGTTCAACACTGTAGAGAAAACAACAAGCCGTATATTAAAATACAAATGCAAACTAGAGTTCAAAATGTAATAAAATATTGCTTTTATTACGCATTTACTATCTTCTTTTTTGGTTCTACAAAACTGAGTGCTCAAACATTGCCTGTTGAAAAAACTTCTACCACAACATTTTTAAAAGGAAAAGATTTCGATGTTTATGGAAACTCCAAACGGTTTATCGAAAACATTGGCCAGTATGGTGATGTGTATGATAAATATCCGGAAATGGGCAACATCTTATATGCTTATGAAGGTTTTAATGTGCCTATATTATTTACACCAAAAGGACTCATATTTCTGCATCGTAAAATAAAAAAACCTCATATAACAGAACAAGAAAGAGAAGAACGAGAAAAGAAAAAGAAGAAAAAAGAAGAGGAAATTGAAGAATTAAAAGTAGTCGATCGTTCCATATCAATGGAATGGATAAATGCGAACCCTAATGTTCAGATTTCTGTAACAGATAAAACAGAAGAATATCATACTTATGGTTTTATTCAAAAAAAGGCAAATGCTTACAGGAAAATTATTTATAAAAACTTGTATGATGGTATTGATGTAGTTTATACCTTTTTAAGTGATAACAAAACTGGATTTGAATACAGTATTATTGCAAAACCAAATGCTGATATCAGTGCTATTAAAATTCATTATGGTGGTGATATTAAAAAACTAAAACAAGACGAAAAGGGAAATTTAATTTTAAAGTCAGATGCTGGTACAACTTTAATTTCTATTCCTGTAACATACTATAGTGATGATTTAGCAAAACAAAAAGATTCGCTTGAGTTTATTAAATCTACTTACAAAATAAAAGGACGCGATCTTAACTTCACTTTGCCAGATGGATATGACAATACAAAAAGCATCGTAATAGATCCTTTTGTTTCTGGCACCGGAACGCTTATCGGAACTGGCATAAATGCTGGCGTTGCCAAAGATGTAGATTATGATTATGCAGGAAATGTGTATGTTACCGGTGGTGGAAATGGCTCTGTTTATAAATTGGCAAAATTTGATGCAAACGGAGTTTTACAATGGACATTCAGCGGTGCATTAACAATTCCAGCATGGAACTTCGGAACCATTTATGGTGGCTGGGTTGTCGAAAAAACTACAGGTAATATATACTTAGGCCAAGGTTTTGCACCAAGTGGTGGTCATCGTGTCATTCGAATTAATACGATTGGTATTTATGACAATTTCATCACAACTGCAAATCCAAGTTTTCTCGAAAATTGGAAAATGTATTGGAATTGTAACAACGGTTCACCACAATTATTTATTGCTGGTGGTGGAACCAATTCTAATATAAATTTCGGTATAGTTGCACCACCATCTACAATAGTATCGTCCTTAAATGTAACTGGCATTCCTTATGGAGCCAATGGATGGGCACAAGATATTGCAGATGTTATTATTGATCCGGCCACAAATGACTTATACACGATTTATGGTTCATTATATGGCACTCCAACTTTATCAAATCAGATTTATAAAAACACAACACCATACAGTGGCGCATCGGTTGCATGGAATGTGTATTCAGGATTTACGACTGTACAGGAAATTGCCAACAGACCTTATTTTGTAGATTATCCTTACACAGATAATTCAGGAAATATCTTTGCCATTAACTCAAACTATTTATTTTATTGGGACGGCAAAAACTTAGAAGCTATTGATAAGGCAAGCGGTGCGGTTGTAGGTACACCACTTACAATTGCTGCAAATACTGCACTGATGTCTGGCGGAATTATTGCGGATGAATGTAATAATATTTTTATCGGCTCCACAAATGGCACCATTAAAGTATATGCATTTGATGGAAATTCTTTTAATGATGCAGCTAAACCAGACATTTTAGTTCCTGGATTTAGTTCAAGCTCTGTGTATGATTTAGCATATTATGAATCGCAAAAAACTTTGTATGCTTCAGGCAATGGATTTGTTGCATCTTTTGATGTTAGCAGCTATAATTGCACACCAAATTTATTTAACCTAAGCATCAGTTCAAGTTGTGGCACATTATCTGCTTCTACAACTATATCACCAACACCACCAGCTGGTTCCATCGTAACTTATATTTTATTTAATGGAACGACACAAATTACCAGTAATACAACAGGCGTCTTTACAGGTTTAACTCCAAATACTACTTATACGGTGAAAGCAATTGTCAACCAAATATGTAGTGGTGCAATCACAACAAAAACATTTGTATTGCCTGGTCCAACAATAACAACAACCATAACCAATGCATCTTGTAAAAACAGCAATGGCGCAGTTTTAATTTCCGCAGCAGGTGGCACTGCACCTTATACATACAGTAAAGATGGATTTACGTTTCAATCAGACAGCTTACTTGCTGGTTTAGCTGCCGGTTTGTACAACGTTACTGTTAAAGATTTAAATGGCTGCAGTAATACATCAACGGTCAATGTTTTAAGTTCAAATGGACCAACGCTAACTTATACTAAAACAGATGCGGCTTGCGGAAGCAATACCGGAACAATAACCGCAAATGGCGTTGGTATAAATACTCCATTAACTTACAGCATCAATGGCACCACCTTTCAAACCAATAATTTTTTTACAGGAATTTTAGCAGGCACCTATACACTTACAGTGAAAGACTCAACAGGTTGCACCAATGTTAAACAAGTAACAATTAAAAATGCGCCTGGCCCAACTATAACTGCCGTTCCAACTACTACCTTCTGTAATACTAACAACGGAAGCATTACCGCAATGGCAACCGGTGGCACAGCTCCATTAGAATACAGCATCAATGCAAACACCTATCAAAGCAGCAATATATTTAATGCATTGGCACCAGGCACATATACAGTTACAGTTAGAGATTCCAATAGTTGTTTAAATACTGCAACTGTGGTAGTAGCAAATTCTTCAACTCCAACAGTTACTGCTACTTCTGTTACTGCTTCTTGTTCAAATGCAAACGGAAGCATTACAGCCAATGGCACAGGTGGTGTTGCACCATTACAATACAGTATCAATGGAACAACTTTTCAGGCAAGCAATTTCTTTTTTGGATTGACTTCTGGTGTTTATATTGTAACTGTTAAAGATGCAAACAACTGTACCAACACTGTTCCTATTACAGTAAACAGCACAGGTGGTCCACAAGTAACTGCAACATCAACGGCTTCTGCTTGTAGCGGAAACACAGGAACTATAACGGCATCAGGCAGTGGTGGAAGTGGTGCATTACAATATAGTATTAATGGAATTACATTTCAAAGCGGAACCTCTTTTACAGGACTTGCTCCAAATACCTACACACTATTAGTTAGAGATATAAATGGCTGTATTGGTGCAACAATTATTACGGTTCCCAGTTCAACAGCTCCAACAGTTAATGCTGTTGTATCACCAACAACTTGTAATGCAAGTGACGGCATTATTACAGCAAACGGTACAGGTGGTACATCACCTTATACTTATAGTTTAAATGGTGGCGCATTTGTTGGCAGTAATGTATTCTCAGGTTTAGCTACTGGAAATTATTCTATTACTATAAAAGATTTTAATGGTTGTACCAATACAACAACGGCAACTGTTACAAATGTTGCAGGTTTGTCTATTTCAGCAAGTGTAATTTCAACATCTTGTTCCTCTAACAACGGTAGTATTACAGCTAATGGTGTTGGTGGTGCTGGTGTACTTCAGTATAGTATTAATGGAACAATCTATCAGCCAGGTAATGTATTTAATTCACTTTCCAGTGGCAATTACACGGTATATGTTAAAGATGTAAACGGTTGTATTTCTACCACAAGAGTTACAATTAGCACATTGTTGGCACCAACATTATCTGTTACTTCTACCGATGCAAATTGCACAGCCAGTAATGGCACAATAACTGCTGTTGGAAGTGGTGGAACTGCACCTTTACAATACAGCATCAATGGTACTACATATCAAAGCAGCGGCAATTTTACTAACATAGGCGCAGGCACTTATACCGTATATTTAAAAGATGGTGCAAATTGTATCATCACTACTTCTGTAACAATTTTATCCAATGGTGCAGGTCCTGGTATTACGAGTTTCACCGTACGAACTAAATACTATCCGTGTAATGGTAACACTACAGGTAGCATTACAAATCCACGTGTAAATGGCGCCAATTGTGGTACTTGCACATTCAGTTTAGATGGAGCTCCATTCATAGCAAATGCAACACAACTTTATCCAACTGTAACACCAGGCACCCACACCCTTATCGCAAAAGATGCGAATGGTTGTACCAAAACAATTACTGTAGTCATTAGTGCTACTCCAAACTCATCTGTATCGGCAGTTGTTACCGCAACTGCATGCAATGGAAACACTGGAAAAATAGCACTTACAGGTATAGGCACTCATACACCTTTCCACGTCAGTATTTCTGGTATAGGTGGACCATGGATTACATTTGATCCAACTTATACATTTACTGGTTTGACACCTGGAATTTATACTATAATTTCTGCTGATGATGAAAGTTATGACATTGGTCCACCTGAAATCCCTGGTGGATGTTTAGACACAGTAACCGTTGTAGTTCCAGCCATTGGTGGTCCTGTTATTAGATCTATCAATAAAACAAATGGTTCTTGTCATCTGGATGATGGCACGTTTACAGTACACGCCAATGGTGGCACTGGTTTATTAACGTATATCCTAAATGGTAGTATAGTTCAATCAGATAGTATTTTCACAAATCTATCTACCGGAATTTATCAAATAGATGTAATGGATGAAGATGGTTGTATGAATACAAGATATGATACAATCACCAATCCGGACGGGCCAAGTGTTACCGCTATTCAAACGCCTACTTCATGTGGACTTTCGAATGGTGTAATTACTGCAAGCGGATCAGGCGGAACGGCACCATTACAATACAGTTTAAATGGTACTGTATTTCAGAACAGCAATACATTTACTGGATTGGCTACCGGAACATACACCGTTTGGATAGCAGATTTTTCTTCTTGTCTTTCTACTACTTCAGTAAGCATCTCAAGTACACCAAAACCTACAGTCACTGCATATATGGTTGCTGCCTCTTGCAATAGCAGCAATGGAATGATTATAGCCAATGGTGCCAGCGGCACTCAACCTTATCAATATAGTATCAATGGAACTGTTTTTCAAAGCAGTAATGCTTTCACTGGTTTAGATGCCGGCAATTACACCATTACCATAAAAGATTCAAAAGGTTGTATAAACACAACAGGTATTTCTGTCGGAAATATTGCTGCGCCTACTGTTTCTTTAGTTCAAACACCTGCTACTTGTTTTAATGCAAATGGTATCATTACGGCTACCGGTTCTGGTGGTGTTGCTCCATTGCAATTCTCATTAAACAATGATACTTCTTTCCAAAGCGGAAATATTTTCAATGGTCTTTTAGCCGGTTCTTATACCGTTTATATTAAAGATGCAAATGGCTGTCAGAGTTCTAAAAATATTTTAGTTACCAATCCAAACGTGCCGCAAACATTAACAGCTACAGTAACCAACGCTTCATGCGGCAATAGCAATGGAAGTGTTATTGCTGCTGCTACTGGTGGAACAGGCGCGTTACAATACAGCTTAAATGGTTCTGCTTTTCAAGCAAGCACCTCTTTTACTTTATTAGCTGCAGGCACTTATCCGTTAATTGTAAAGGATGTAAATAATTGTCAAAAAACAATCAATGTAACCGTAGCCAATTTAGCTTCGCCAACCGTTTCTGCTATTCCAACTTTATCATCTTGTTTTGCAAACGATGGTACTATAACAGCCACAGGAATTGGTGGAACAGGTGCGCTTACTTATAGTAAAAATGGCGTTGCTTTTCAGAGCAGTCCTGTATTTAACAATCTTGCGCCAGGCACATATACCATTACAGTAAAAGACACAAAGAATTGTATTGCTACAGAAACCAATATTGTTGTTGGTCATGTAACTGGACCAACGGTAACTGCCTTTGATTCTGTTTCTGTATGTGGTGAAAATATTGTTGCCTTGCCAAACAATGGCACATCTCCATTTCACTATAGTTTAAATGATTCAGCTTATCAGAATAGCAACATTTTCAGTTGTCATGGACCAGGTGTTTACGAAGTAAAAGTAATGGATGCCAATGGATGTAAAGATTCTTTTTTATTAGATATTCCTGTTCAGTTACCTGTTGAACTAATTACATTTACAGGACACGTTGATAATAAATTCAATATTTTAGAATGGACAACTGCGTCAGAAAAAAACAACGCCTACTTCATTTTAGAGAAATCGCACAATGGAATTAATTTTGATTCACTGGCAAAAATTAACGGTGCAGGCAACTGCAATATAGTATTGAATTATGCTTATACGGATGAGCTTCCTTTTGATGGAAATAATTATTACCGATTAAAACAAACAGACTTTAACGGAACGTATCACTACTCAAACATAATATTATTACATTCAAAAAATAGTATCGCTTACAGTCACACCTATTTTCCAAATTCAAACGAATTGGAAGTCGTAGTAAATAATACAGGAAATAAAACGATTGAGTTGATTGATAACAATGGCAGAAAAATACTTAGCACCAACACGACTGAAAATAAAATAAAAATAAATACTGCAAAACTGGCAAAAGCAGTTTACTTCTTGTCCATCAAATCTGAAAATATTTCGGAAATATTTAAAGTAGAAATTTATTAAATAGCATTCTTCTTCAAAACATAGAGTTATTTTTTATGGATGATATTTAATTTGTTTTGACTACTTTTAATCAGATAAATAAACTTCATGGAACCGAAAGAATATACAGCCAGCCGATTAACAGAAGGAAACAAACTATTTCCTGCAAAAATAATATTGGAAGACAACGGCGTTACATTCAAAGTGCCTTCCTTTTTCAGTGGACAAGAAACCACTATACCATATTCCAGAATTTCATCTGTTAATTTAGATTCGCCATTTGTTGGTTTTAGCGATATCATTATAGAAACTACTGGCGAAGGAAGAGTGCAAGTGCATGGCTTCACCGCTGATGAAGTGAAAGAAATGAAACAATTGATTTTAGAAAAAATAAATGCGCTGTAGTTTTTATTTACTGAAATAAGTATTATCGATTTTCATTTCTAAACTCTTAGCGAGCCACGAAATCCTCTGACAGCATAGTAAGATTCGGCACCATTATGATACACAAAAACAGTATCATAGCGTCTGTCACAAAAAACAGCACCACCTAATTTTCGAATAGCATCAGGTGTTTTTATCCAGCTCGATGTTTTCAAATCAAACTTTCCTAATTGTTGTAGCGCACGATATTGTTCTTCATTCAAGATCTCAATACCTATTTCTGCAGCCATATCAACAGCACTGTTTTTAGGTTTAAATTCTTTTCGTGAATCCAGTGCTGCACGATCATAACAAAAACTTCTGCGCTCTTTCGGACTTTCAGCCGAACAATCATAAAAAATATATTCACCAGTTTTTTTATCCAATCCAACCACATCAGGTTCGCCGCCAGTTGCTTCCATTTCATGCAGCGACCACAATTTTTCTTTCTTAGCTTCCAGCTTTGCTGCTACTTTATTCCATTCAATGTCTTTGTGTCTATTTATATTTTTCTCAAAACGTGTTTTTAATGTATTGAGTATTTCTTCACGTTGTTTTGGTGATAGTTCTTTTTTATTTCCTTTTGCCATAATCTGTTTTATGTAGGTTAGATATATGCTGCTTTTTTACCTTATCCAAATATACTTTTTTAACAATAAAAGTCCAAATTTCCTATGCAATAGCGCGGTATCACTGCATCGGCAGCCATTTCAGTGCCACCAAACATCTTTCCATCTGCTTACAAAAAAAATTATACAAATGTGAATGATGTAATGTTTTTATTTATTTCTGTAATACAACACAAGTCAATAAATCACAATTTTGAGTTATACAATTTTTAACTGGTGAAACTCTAACAAAGCGTCACTCATAAATAAAAATACAATGAAATTAGCACAACCGATTTTTGACAAAAAAAAGAGCAGAGTAAAAAACGTAGATAATTTTATACAACCGCCACCATTGGATATTCAACATATCAGTCTGGATAAAAAATCGCAAAAAGAATTTAGCAAGCAAAAGGATGTAAGAAAAAATAATGAAGGCGATGGCGTTAAACCGGAGTTGAGAAGTCAATTATATGCACCAAAACAAAACAATGAAAATGTAGTAAGCGAAAATTTCAACGATACAAAAAAGCTACATCCACAAAAATAATTTTTAATCTTTTAAACGTATTATCATGGGAAATTTATTGTATTTAGTAGCAGTTGTCTTAGTCATTGCGTGGGCCGTTGGCTTCTTCGCAGTGCATATTGGTGGCGGATTCATCCATATTTTATTGGTTATTGCAGTAATTTCAGTAATATTCAGAATTATCCAAGGAAGAAGTTCCGTATAAAAAAATGTAAGAAACGTGAAGGCGCAATTGTAGATAGGTAACTATTTGCAGTTGTCGCCTTTATATTTCTTGGCTTTATTGGCTATACAGTGGTGTAGAAATTTATTTGGTTCAGATATAGGTGTATTAAAGGTTTTGGTGATTCGCAAAGTTCTGTTTTGTGAGGTTTGCATTGGTGGTTGTTTTATATTGTTTCGTCTTGTTGCTTTAAAGTCATACGAAATAAGAGTCCAATGATAAAGCCATTCAAAAGTCCACCAATATGTGCAGCATTGTCAATGCCACCTGTCAAGCCCATCAATAAATTATAACCTACAAATATTAAAATGCTTACCAAAAATGATTTTACGAATTCAGGTGTAAATACCTTGGTCAATAACAGTGCAAGGAAAATCCCATAAAGTCCGAAAATTGCTCCTGATGCGCCAACACTTACTGTTGCATCATACCACCATATGCTGGCACAGCTTGCTAAAATACCGGTCAACAAATAGGCAAATAAATACTTTATTCTTCCAAATAATGGCTCTAAGAAAATGCCAACGAATAATAAACCACACATATTTGCCAGTAGATGCATGAGTCCACCGTGTAAAAATGTGTTTGTCAATAATCGCCACCATTCTCCGTTTGTTGTCAATGGTCGATAATTCGCACCCCAATTTAATAAGTCTTGTCCTTTAAAAGAGATAAAACCTAAGCCTGCAAAGACCATAATTAAATAAATAGCGAGGTTAGCGTAAATTAAAATGGGTGTTATAAAAAATCCTTCCTTGGGTATTAAAAATTCTAAAAATTCTTTTAAATCATTTTCTTCTGATGGTGTTCCACTTTCAAAACGAGTAAGTTCGTCGTTGTCAAATTTTGGAATTAAAATCATTATTAACCAAATCAAAGCTCCAATTCCAAACGCACCAAAGATCCAGACGAAGGTATGACCAAGTCGTTTTTCAAATGGTTCATTAACGGATAAAAATACCGATGCATCGTTTGATGTATATTTAGCACATTTCTTTACCGCTTCCTTAAATCCATCACCGTCTTCACTATTACCAACTCTATTAAGATAAATAAACTGATTTACTTCTTTCTTGTCAAAATCTTCCTGACTTTTTTTTGCAAACGCTTGATATTTTTCCTCTTTCTCATTTTCTTCAAGTCGGTTACTAACTCTATCTGAATATTCTACTCCAATCCACGCCAAACAATTTGATTTAGAAGTGTCTGCATCGCTGCCTAAAATTGGAAGTACAACATACAAGTGCATATTAAAATCTTCGTTATGTCTTCCGCTAACATCAAATGAAGGATAAACGCCAATATTTAATTTATCTATGTAGAATTTCTTGACAGTGTAATATTTTGTCTGTTCTTGATTATTTATTGAATTAATATTCTCAAGCTGAGTTAATTTTCCAGTAGCCATTTCTAAATAATCTTGAGCAATTATTATCGGAATTGAAAGAGCAAGCCAAAGTATAAATGTATAGAAGTCAATCCAGCTACCTTTTTTTGTTTTTAAATCTAATAGTTTAAGCCTTGCTCGCAGATAAAATAAAATCGGAATTGCTGGAAGTACAAAAGGAATACCAAAATTGACTATGAATTCTTTTATAGAAAATAGTTTAAGGTTGATGATCAGCAACCAATTTAAAAATGTATAAAGTCCGCAAAGCCCAAATGCTGTCAGTAAAAATGGAATGTATAATAGTTTAAGCTTTTTAGTAATTGTTGTCGTCATACTTATATTTGTATAGTTCGTTATAAAATAGCGCAAGCCAACCAACAACAAGTTGTAAATACTTAACATTATTTCATACTATCCAAATATACTTTTTCTATAATAACTAACCAAATAAACTAATAAATAATGTGTAGTCAACAAACAAGCAAATGTAATCAAGGATTTTTGAAATGGCTGCAACAGTGTGCAATAGGTTCGCCAACTAAAATACAATCTGCGCGAACGCCATTGCATTGCACCGCATCACAAAACAATTTCACCGAATCAAAACAATATTTCACTGAATCATAAAATCATTTCACCGAATCAAGAAATTATTGCAAGCATTTATAAAACTATTGCAATAAATAAAGAACACATTTCAGTAAATTAGCAAATCATTTCAGTAAATAATAAAACTATTTCACCGCTTCATTATACTATTTCACAGAATGAATAAATCATTTCACGTGATCTTAAAATAATTTCAAATAATCACCACATCCATGCAATAAATCAACATGCACAAACGTTTATACATGAAAAAATAGTCGTCATGTTAAGTTTCAATATTGCCGGTGTTCTTAACGCCAGAGAAATTCCAAACCACAACCAGTACTTATGTCGTCACGGTTTCAGTCCGTTTATGGTAAGTCGTTGGCTAAACCACAAAACGCAAAGTATCAGCAACCGCAACTTAGAGCAACTTTGCCTGTTGTTGCATTGCACACCTAATGATTTGTATGTATATAGCAGCACACCAAATACATTTCAAACCAAGAACCAGCCACTCTATAATTTGAAACCGCTAACAGTAAAACAACCAGTAGTACAACTCTTACATCAGCTGTCTGTTGAGCAATTTAAAGAAGTACGCGACGCATTTGATGAAATATTGAAGAACATGGAACACGAAAAACATCCATAAGAATAGAAACAAGAAAACAATTTTCTTAAACAATATGCAACTCTTAGCGAAGTAGTTACTTACTCAAATAAGCAACCGCCATGCGTAATTGTCCAAAAGAAAACTGATCGCCAAAGTGCTGTTTTAATGGTGTTAGTTGGTTCGTATCCAAATCAGTCATAGCCGTTTTTATCGCTGCTAATTCCACTTCTTTCAAAAAGGAATTAACAGAAACTTCACCTGTAGAAATAAAACTTGCCAAATGACTTTCAATAGTCGAAACTGCCATGTTGCGTTCGTGCGCAATTTCTTCAATCGATTTTTTTTCTAAATACAACCGTAAACTTTCTTTATTAGATTCGCCTTTTTCCGGCTTTGCTTTTAGTTTCTCACTAAACACCACATCATCTTTATAAAAAGAATTGCCTTCGTAAAAAGCGGTATCGCCAAAATGTAGTTTTTCTATTTGTTTTAATTTCGATTTCAATGCCTGTTCAATCTCATCTGCTTTTTTCAGAAAGCCACGAACACCTTTTTTATTTTGTAAAGAAAGAATGGTATCGTGCAACGGTTGAATTAAATTTTCAGCTAAACTTTTTCCAAAATAATGAATCGATTTCACAACTCTTTCTTGTAATAAATCTTGATTTTCTGTTAAATGAATCTGATCGAAAATAGTTTTTAATTGATGTAAAAATTTATCAGCAATTTCTTTTTGCGCTCGCACATTGGTTTCTAATTTTCTTGCCAATGCCAACACCGTTTCTTTTTCAGGAATCTTCTTTTCTTCTACCAAATCACCAAAAGAATAAATAACGTCAACGGTTTTTGTCCAATCAAATGCTTTTAGTAATTGTGTTTTTGAAAACTCAATTTTCGCCATTGGCAATTGTTTTTGCAGCGATTCATCATCACTCAAATATTTATCAGAATAATCAATAATGCGCTGATCTGTGGTAATGGCTTCTTGCGAAATGCGCGTCATCAAATGCATTCCATGCAACGTTTTACAACGACTCAAAGCCACATATACTTGTCCTGCAGCAAATGCATATCCGGCATCAATCACAGCATTTTCAAACGTCAACCCTTGACTCTTGTGTATGGTAATTGCCCAAGCCAACCGAACAGGATATTGTGTATAACTACCAACAACTTCTTCTTCAATTTTATCGGTTGCGGTGTTGTACGAATAACGAACGTCTTCCCATTTTTCTTTTTCCAACACCATTTCATTTTGTTCGTCATCAAAAAACTGCACGGTTATTTCAGTCTTATTTATTTTTTTTATCGTGGCTAACTTTCCGTTGAAATATCTTTTTTCCGGCTTGCTGTCATTCTTAATAAACATAATCTGTGCACCTTGTTTCAGTTGCAAATTAAATTCTGTTGGCAATGCATTTTCATTAAAATTTCCACTGAGTTCACCTTTAAATTCAAACAAATCAGATTCTAATTTTTGCAATTGTGTTTGATTGATCTTATCGGTTTTCGAATTGTGTGTTGATAGCGTAATATAATGTTCGAGTTCAGAAAGCAATTCAGGTTCGTAGCGACTATTCAGCAAATAAAAATCATCTTCATCCATTTCGTTGTTGCGCACTTTATTCAGCAAACGAATAAATTTCTCTTCGCTTTGTCGGTAAATTTTAGTGAATTCAACATTCAGCAAATTACATTCTCTGATTACTTGCGCACTAAAGAAAAAAGGACTTTCGTAATATTCATTCAGCACTTTCCATTCATCGTCTTTTACCACTGGTGGCAACTGAAACAAATCGCCAATAAAAATAACCTGCACACCACCAAATGGCGTTTGCTGATTCTTGCGCACTGTTCGTAATATCGTATCAATACAATCTAAATAATCGCAGCGCAGCATACTCACTTCATCAATAATCAGCAACTCCATTTCTTTCATCACTTCTATTTTTACTTTACTCAACTTCAAATTTTCAAACAGCGTATGCATGTTCGTAAAATTAGCAGGCACACGTTGTTTAGTTGGTAAAAATGCATTGAATGGCAATTGAAACAGCGAATGCAATGTCATTCCACCTGCGTTGATAGCTGCCACACCGGTTGGAGCAGCCACCACAGTATTTTTCATCGAATTATTTTGTATCGATTTTAGAAAAGTAGTCTTTCCGGTTCCTGCTTTTCCGGTAATAAATAGATGTTCAGATGTTTTTAGTGCAAATTCGGTAGCCAGGTGTTGCAGTTCGTGTAAATCTTCGTGTTCCATCATAATAGCAAAAGTAAAGGTTAATAATTTATTTTACTATTGAGATACACAGAAACCTCAAATTCCATAAAAAACTAAAAATATTTTCTTGTTTTTGAGATTTAACATCTACAAATGACACTTTAAATTTCAAATTCTATAGTTGATATTTAGATTTTTTAGTTAATTTACCTATACATCTTGTATAAAAAATAGTACATTTGCCACAGTTTTTAATTATGATTTTATTCGTCACCAGCAGAGCTTTAGATTATCTTCCAATAGTGTTGATGTTCATCGTTGCATTAGGATTTGTCGGCCTAGTAATGGGTGTCACTCATTGGATGGGTCCAAAACGAAATTCCAAAGTAAAACTGGAAACATTTGAGTGCGGAATTGATGTACAAGGAAACGCACGAACACCATTTTCCATCAAATACTTCTTAGTAGCTATCTTATTTGTGCTGTTTGATGTAGAAGTAATTTTTATGTATCCGTGGGCCGTGAACTTTCACAAACTCGGATTGTTAGGTATAGTAGAAATGTTTTCATTTATCGCCATCTTCTTAATTGGTTTTTATTACATCGTGAAGAAAGGTGCGCTAAAATGGGAATAACTTGAAAACTACAAATTAAACAACATGAGTACAACAGCAATTGATATCAATCCAGCATACCAACCGGATGGAATTGAAGGACAAGGTTTCTTTGCTACTTCTTTAGATAAAGCTGTTGGTTTAGCGCGCGCCAATTCACTTTGGCCGTTGCCATTTGCCACTTCTTGTTGTGGTATTGAATTTATGGCAACAATGGCAGCACATTATGACTTAGCACGATTTGGCTCAGAACGATTAAGTTTCTCGCCACGTCAAGCAGATCTACTAATGGTAATGGGTACGATTTCTAAAAAAATGGGACCAATTCTCAGACAAGTATATGAGCAAATGGCAGAACCGAAATGGGTGCTGTGCATGGGCGCTTGTGCAAGCAGTGGTGGCATTTTCGATACCTACAGTGTTTTACAGGGAATTGATAAGATCATTCCAGTTGATGTATATATTCCAGGTTGTCCTCCAAGACCAGAACAAGTATTGGATGGCATTTTACAAATTCAGGAATTAGCAAAAAACGAATCTCGCAGAAGAAGAGAATCACCAGAATACAAAGCATTATTAGCTGAATACGGAATTGAATAATAAACCGATTTGCAATTTGCAATTAATTTAGTTTGCAAGTTGCTTTTTATGCAAACTGCAAACTATAAAATGAGTGAATTATTACAAATAGTAAAAGATAAATTAGAAGCAAAATTTGGCGATGCATTACTTTCGGCTGAATTGCTTTATGATTTTCCTGTTTTTATTCTTAAAAAAGAAATTGTAAAAGACGCACTTATCTTTTTAAAAGAAGATACTGATTTAAATTTTCATTTCTTAACTACGATGTGTGGACTTCATCAACCAGATGAAACCGAAGATAAAGAATTTGGCTTGATGTATCAATTGCATAATATGCCGAAAAATTATCGCATTCGCATCAAAACTTTCATGCTGAAATCCGATTTAAATATGCCAACTATTTCTGATATTTATCCAACTGCCGGTTGGATGGAACGCCAGGAATATGATTTCTTCGGTTTTAATTTTATTGGTCACAAAAATTTATCGCGCATTTTAAATATGGATGAGATGAATTATTTTCCAATGCGAAAAGAATATCCATTAGAAGATTTAGGTAGAAACGATAAAAGTGATAAAATGTTTGGAAGATAACTCAAAACGATACTAATGACAGCACCAAATAATACGTACGACGAAAAAAATTATTCTACCTTAAATCTTGGCCCAACGCATCCAGCTACACACGGAATTTTCCAAAACGTGTTAACTATGGATGGCGAAATGATTGTAGATGCTGTTTCTACCGTTGGCTATATTCATCGTGCTTTTGAGAAATTGGCTGAGCATCGTCCATACAACCAAATTACTACCATTACAGATAGATTAAACTATTGCTCATCGCCTATCAATAACATGGGTTGGCACATGACGGTAGAAAAATTAATCGGTGCAGAAATTCCCAAACGAGCACAATACATGCGTGTTATTATCATGGAATTGTCGCGCATCGCAGATCATATTGTGTGCGATACTGTAATTGCAGTAGACACTGGTGCAATGACTGGCTTCTTGCATTTGTTTCAATACAGAGAATGGATTTACGAAATTTTTGAAGAAATATGTGGTGCTCGTTTAACCACAAATATCGGTAGAATTGGTGGCATGGAACGAGATTTTTCTCCAAAAGCTTGGGCAAAGATTGACCATTTTATGAAAAATTTTCCGAAAGGATTGAAAGAGTTTCAAGCATTGGTTGACAGAAACAGAATATTTATGGACAGAACCATAAATGTTGGACCAATCACTGCAGAAAAAGCACTGAATTTTGGTTTTACAGGTCCAAATTTACGTGCTGCTGGTGTTGATTATGATGTTCGAGTTGCCAATCCGTATTCATCGTACGAAGATTTTAAATTCGATATTCCAGTTGGAACCAATGGCGATACTTACGACAGATATTCTGTTCGCATGGAAGAAATGTGGCAAAGTTACAGCATCATCGAACAAGCTATAAAAAACATGCCTGATGGAGCATTTCATGCAGATTTGCCAGAATTTTATTTACCTGAAAAGCAAGATGTATATAGCAAAATGGAAGCGTTAATCTATCACTTTAAAATTGTAATGGGTGAGACAGAAGTTCCAAAAGGCGAAGTATATCACGCAGTAGAAGGTGGTAACGGTGAATTAGGTTTCTATTTAATTTCCGATGGCGGACGAACACCATTTCGTTTGCATTTCCGTCGTCCTTGTTTTATATATTATCAAGCATATCCAGAAATGATAAAAGGCAGCATGCTGAGCGATGCAATTTTAACCATGAGCAGCATGAATGTTATTGCCGGTGAGTTGGATGCTTAACAGTTTCTACACTAAATATTTTTCACAATTTTTCTTAGTTTTACAACTTAGGTACAATAGTTGTTATAGCTGTAATACTTAATATTTATTCCTTACGACTTAATACTTTTATATGCCAAAGATTTTAATTGTTGATGATGAAAAAGCCATTCGCAGAACGCTGAAAGAAATTTTAGAGTACGAAAAATATGATATTGATGAAGCTGAAGATGGTGAAATTGGCTTAGATAAAATTGAAAAGAATAATTACGATGTAGTTATTCTGGATATTAAAATGCCGAAAAAAGATGGCTTGGAAGTGTTGACAGAAATGCAGCAAAAAGGTATCGAAACACCGGTGATTGTTTTGTCTGGTCACGGTAATTTAGAAACTGCTGTTGAAGCCGTAAAAAAAGGTGCGTTCGATTATATTCCAAAACCACCAGATTTGAATCGTTTACTGATTACAGTGCGCAACGCGATGGACAAAGTTTCATTAGTTACGGAAACAAAAATCTTGAAAAAGAAAATTGCAAAATCAAAAGATATTGTCGGCGACTCTAATCCAATTTTAAAAATAAAAGAAACCATTGCAAAAGTAGCACCAACCGAAGCGCGCGTTTTAATTACTGGAGACAATGGTTCTGGAAAAGAATTGGTTGCGCGCTGGCTGCACGAACAAAGCAACAGAAGCAACGGACCTTTGATTGAAGTAAACTGTGCAGCTATTCCTTCTGAATTAATTGAAAGCGAATTATTCGGACATGAAAAAGGCGCATTCACATCAGCTATCAAACAACGCATCGGAAAATTTGAACAAGCAAATGGTGGCACACTTTTCTTAGACGAAATTGGAGACATGAGCTTGTCGGCGCAGGCAAAAGTATTGCGTGCCTTGCAGGAAAATAAAATTACCAAAGTTGGTGGAGACAAAGAAGAGAAAGTAGATGTGCGCGTGGTAGCAGCAACTAATAAAGATTTACTGAAAGAAGTAGAAGAAAACCGTTTCCGCATGGACTTGTATCATCGCTTAAGTGTAATCTTAATTCATGTGCCTTCATTGAATGAACGTAAAGATGATATTCCAGTTTTAACAGATCATTTCTTAAATGAAATTTGTGGTGACTATGGAATTCCAGTGAAAAAAATTGAAAATGATGCGATAGAAACTATGCAGGCACGCAACTGGACTGGTAATATTCGTGAACTGAGAAATGTAGTAGAACGCTTGGTAATTATGAGTGAAAAAACAATTACCAAACAAGATGTGATTGACTATTCTGGACCGAGTACCAAAGCGGAAAACAAAGGAATAGACTTTGATAAATTTGCAAATTTGCAGCAACTGAACGATTATGTAGAACGCAGTTTCATCGAACATAAATTAGATAAAAACAGTTGGAACACTTCTAAAACTGCCGATGATATTGGACTCAGCAAGAAACAACTAGAAGACAAACTGGAAAGTTTGGGTTTGAAGAAAAGATAGAAAGAACTTTACTTTATTACTGATTTGTAATAAAAAACCAGTAATCCAAACCCTTAATTCGTCTTCAACGCAATTTTAGGTTTTGGTTTGGTAGCAGTTTTGGTAGTAGTAGTTTTTGAACCTTTGGTTCCGTTTTTGGTATTGGCTTTGTTTTTATCGTCTTCTCTTTCTTCGTCCGATTTTTCTTCAATGACAAAACTTGCCGGAAACATCGATTTCATTTGCATCAAAAATTTGAATGCTTCTTCTTTAGAGGCAAACTCACCAGCACGCAATTTAAAGTTAGGTGATGCATACGTTATAAATGTAGCAATGCCTGGAAAACGTGCTGAAAATTTTGCTTTTGCATCAAAAACCTGGTCGCGAGCAGTTGCCTGAAACACTTGCACACGCACTAATTTCTTTTTCGGTCCAGCTGGTTTGCGCGAATATATTTTTTGCAATACATCTACTCTTGGATCTTTAAAGAACAAAATATTATTTTCTGCATTCAAACTCAGCGAATCGTTTTCATCAGCTTTGCAAAAGTATGCAGCAAAAAGTATGCAGTATGCAGTAAATAAATATTTCATAATTAACTTAAATCTAAAATAAAGATAGTATTCTTCTTTAATCTTTGCTCGTTGTTCGTTTTCCTTTATTCAATTTCTATGCCATTTCTTTTCCGTGGCAATGTTTGAATTTCTTTCCGCTTCCACATGGACAAGGATCGTTTCTGCCAATTTTTACTTCTGCACGCACTGGTTGTTGCTTTTCACGTGTATCTGTTGCTGCTTCAGCACCTTTGTATTCGTCTTCAATATTTTCACCACCACGAGATTCTTTCACTTTTTCAGTAGATTTTGGCAAACGAACTTGTTGAATATTATTTATTCTTTGAACTGGCAATGTTCCTTTCAACAAGAATGTAGTTACATCTTTATTTATGGCTGATAGCATTTGTTTAAATAATTCAAATGCTTCAAATTTAAAGATTAACAAAGGATCTTTTTGCTCGTGTACTGCCATTTGAACTGAATGTTTTAACTCATCCATCTGACGTAAATGGTCTTTCCAATGATGATCGATAAATGACAAAATAATATTTTGTTCAATTGTTTTAATCAGCTCTTTGCCTTTACTGTTCAACGATTTTTCAATGTTAGCCAAAATTTGTATTTCTCTGTTTCCATCAGAAAAAGGAATAACCATATTTTGGAATTTATCGCCATTTATAGTAACCACATTTTGTATAATTGGCAATGCTTCTTTAGCAACAGAATCAGATTTTCGTTGATATTTTTGATATACTTCATGATACAAATCGGCTGCTAAATCATCAACTTTCTTATTCTTCAAATCATCAGCAGTAATTTTTGTATCTACTGAAAGAAAACGGATAGTGTCTAATTTAAATGCTTCAATATCTTGAGAAATTTTTCCATCATTTGCAATTTCAAAGCTTAAATCATAAAACATATTTATCAAATCGAAAGATATTCTTACGCCAACCAAAGCGTGATGTCTGCGTTTATAAATTACTTCGCGTTGCGCATTCATTACATCATCATATTCCAATAATCGTTTACGTGTACCAAAGTGATTTTCCTCCACTTTTTTCTGCGCGCGTTCTATTGATTTTGTGACCATTGAATGTTGAATTACATCGCCATCTTTGTAACCCATTTTGTCCATCATTCCTGCAATTCTATCAGAGCCAAACAAACGCATTAAATCATCTTCCAAACTTGCATAAAACTGTGTAGAACCAGTATCACCTTGACGACCAGCACGACCACGCAACTGTCTGTCTACACGGCGCGAATCATGTCGCTCAGAGCCGATGATAGCCAAACCGCCAATGTCTTTAATGCCTTGACCTAATTTGATATCCGTACCACGGCCAGCCATGTTGGTTGCAATGGTGATTTGTCCAGCCAAACCTGCTTGAGCCACAATATCAGCTTCACGTTGGTGCTGTTTTGCGTTCAATACATTATGTTCAATTTTACGCATGCTTAGCATTTTGCTGAGTAATTCAGAAACTTCAACGTTAGTTGTACCAACTAAAACCGGTCTGCCTTCTTCTTTAAGTTTTATAATTTCTTCAATAACAGCATTGTATTTTTCTCGCTTTGTTTTATAAATTAAATCTTCTTTGTCGATACGTTTGGTTGGCCTGTTAGTTGGAACTACCACGGTGTCTAATTTATAGATTTCCCAAAACTCAGATGCTTCCGTTTCTGCAGTACCAGTCATACCACACAATTTGTGATACATACGGAAGAAATTCTGTAGTGTAACTGTTGCAAATGTTTGTGTAGCTGCTTCTACTTTTACATTTTCTTTTGCTTCTATCGCCTGATGCAAACCGTCGCTATAACGACGACCATCCATGATACGACCTGTTTGTTCGTCAACAATTTTTACTTTTTGGTCAATCACTACATATTCAACATCTTTATCAAATAAACAATATGCTTTTAGTAATTGATTTACGGTATGCAGACGTTCTGATTTGATATTAAAATCTAATAAAACAGCATCTTTTTTAGCTAATTTTTCTTCATGAGAAATAGGTTCATTTTCTACTTCAGCAATTAAACCACCAATATCAGGCATGACGAAGAAATCTTTTTCTTCACCAGAAGAAGTTATTAATTCAATACCTTTTTCTGTTAAGTCAATTTGATTGTTTTTTTCGTCAATAACAAAATATAATTGTGCATCGGCAATTGGCATTTCTTTTTGTTGATCTTGCAGATAATAGTTTTCTGCTTTCATTAAAATTTGCTTCATACCAACTTCACTCAAAAATTTAATGAGTGCTGTGTTTTTTGGCAAACCACGATGCGCACGCAATAAAGCCAAACCACCTTCGCCTTCTTTGTGTCCTGTTTTTCCTTCTGCTATTAATTTTTTTGCGTCCAATAAAAATTGTTGTGTTACTTTTTTCTGTGCCGCTACTAATTTTTCGATGCGTGGTTTCAGTTCATGAAACATTTGCTCATCACCTTTTGGAACAGGTCCTGAAATAATTAACGGCGTTCTTGCATCATCAATTAAAACCGAATCGACCTCATCGACCATCGCGAAATGCAGCTTGCGTTGCACTTGCTCTTCTGCAGTACGCACCATATTATCTCTCAAATAATCAAAACCAAATTCGTTATTGGTGCCGTAAGTAATATCTGCCAAATACGCAGCTTTTCTTCCGTCAGAATGTGGTTCGTGTTTGTCGATACAATCAACAGTTATTCCTAAGAAATTAAATAACAAACCATTCCACTCACTATCACGACGTGCTAAGTAATCATTAACGGTTACTAAATGTACACCACAACCAGCTAATGCATTTAAGTAAGCAGGCAAGGTAGAAACTAAGGTTTTACCTTCACCAGTTGCCATCTCCGAGATTTTTCCGCGATGCAGCACCACGCCACCCATTAATTGCACATCATAATGAATCATGTTCCAAACGATCTCGCCACCAGCAGCCGTCCATTTATTTGGATAAATAGCGGTGTTTCCATCAATTTTTATGTGTGGATTTTTAACAGCTAATTCTCTATCTAAATCGGTTGCGATAACACGCAAGAATTCGTTGGTTGAAAAACGACGTGCTGCTTCTTTTACCACAGCAAATGCTTCTGGTAAAATTTCGTTCAAAACCTCTTCAATCGCTTCGTCGCGTTCTTTATTAAGTTTATCAACTTTTGCAAAAATCTCTTCCTTCTCGTCTAAATCGGCATTGTCAACTTCTGCTTTTTGAGTAAGCTCTGCAATTTGAGCGTCAATTTCAGACAAATATTCTATTATACGTTCTTTAAAAGATTGTGTTTTATTACGTAATTCGTCGTGGCTTAGTTGCTGATATTGCTCAAAATGTAAATTTATTTCGTTTACAATGGGCTCAACCGACTTTATGTCACGATTAGATTTGCTGCCGAAAATTTTGGAAAGACCTTTTTGTAGGAAGTTTAGCATAATATTATAATATAAATAGGTTGCAAAGTTAACATTTTACCTAAATTTTAAATGGTAATTAATGTGAATCTACAAAATATGTGCAAAAATTAACCAAAGGACAAAATGGCATTGAATTAAAAAGGAATTATCTTGCAAAAAATATTTTATGAATATTCTCTTACTTGGTTCTGGTGGTCGCGAACATGCATTTGCTTATAAAATTGCACAAAGCAAACTATGCACAAAATTATTTATTGCACCAGGAAATCCTGGAACAGCAGAATTCGGCACCAACATAAATATATCAGCAACAGATTTTCCAGCACTTAAAGAATTTTCATTAAAAGAAAAAATAAAAATGGTCGTTGTTGGTCCAGAAACACCTTTAGTAGAAGGTATTTTTGATTATTTTAAAACGGATGATGCTCTGAAAAATATTCCAGTGATTGGTCCATCAAAAGTTGGCGCGCAACTCGAAGGCAGCAAAGCGTTTTCAAAAGCATTTATGTATAGAAATAATGTACCAACGGCTGCGTATAAAGAATTTACACAGCAAAATATTGAAGAAGGTTTAGCTTATATCGAAACGCAAACTGTTCCAATCGTTTTGAAAGCTGATGGTTTGGCTGCTGGCAAAGGTGTATTAATTTGCCAAACCATTGAAGAAGCAAAAGCAGAGTTCAGAGAAATGCTGGATGGTAAGTTTGGCGATGCGAGTTCGAAAGTAGTGATCGAAGAGTTTATGGACGGCATTGAGTTTTCTGTTTTTGTTTTGACCGATGGAAAAGAATACAAGACATTGCCAACCGCAAAAGATTACAAACGAATTGGTGAAGGCGATACTGGATTAAACACTGGTGGAATGGGCGCGGTTTCGCCACCTGCTTTTGTTACCGATGCCATGATGCAAACCGTTGAAGAAACTGTCATCATACCAACCATTGCAGGTTTTCAAAAAGAAAATATCGTGTACATCGGTTTTGTGTATATCGGTTTGATGCTACTGAAAACTGGTGAACTAAAAGTAGTAGAATATAACTGTAGAATGGGCGACCCTGAAACAGAAGCAGTGTTTCCACGAATAAAATCTGATATTATCGAATTATTTCAAGCAACTATTGACCATCGACTAATGACGATTGACTTAGAAATAGATGAACGTGCTGCAACAACAATTATTTTGGCAAGCGGCGGCTATCCTGAAGATTTTGAAAAAGGAAAAGCGATTATCGGAATTGATGACATTGATGACTCGATGGTTTTTCATTGCGGAACAAAATTAATTGCACGCAAAGACGCAAAGGACGCAAATGAGATAGATGAATTAGTAACGAATGGTGGTCGTGTCTTGGCAGTTACATCTTTGCATACAGATTGGAAAGAAGCATTAAAACTTTCTAATAAAAACGCAGAAAAAATTCAATTCGAAGGAAAATATTACAGAAAAGATATTGGTTTTGATTTGTGATTTTTTTCACGCAATGAACGTAAAGAAGCAAAGTAAATTAAATACAAAAAAAACTAAAATCTATCTTATAAAATAAGATTGCAAACTATTTTTTTGAACCACAAAAGGAACAAGAGAAAACAAAAAGTATTACGACTTTAATTGCAAACCATTTTTTTTGCAAATTACAAACTGCATTAAAACCAACCTTTTACCAATCTATTTTCAGTACCACACGAAACGCAGTTGATTGGCTTTGCTGGATTTTCTGGAACTGGATTTTCTGTTCCGCAAGAAATGCAATGAAATACTTTTTGTACAGTATTTACTTTAAGACAATTTTCACACATTACTTTAAAGGAACCGTCTGGCACAAAAACATCATGCTGACAAAACTGACAAGATTGTTGCTTTCCATTTACCGTAACTGCGTCTGTAAATTCTGTAGTAAAATTAGTTTGTTTCAATAATTTTTGCGCATCGTTTTCTCTTAAATATGGAATCCATGCTTGCACATACACCGATGTTTTCATTTTCATATTTACATCAGGTGGCAACAAATCATACATAATTTTGTAGTTCGGATTTGCATAAAAATCTGAAAAAGATTCTTTCAAATATCCTAAATAAAAATCGGTGAGTTTAAAAAATGGAACGCTATCAGCATACGTTTTTCCATCTTCTGCATTGTACGAAATTCCTTGTTGCAACAATGCTTGTTCGCCTGCTTTTTTCGACCAATTTTCATCAAATGCATATATCGTTGAAACATTTGCGCATATGTCTACATACATTTTATATTTCTCTTCTGTATTAATAGTTGGCGGCAAATATTCAGGATAAATTTTATAATACAAATCCCAATAATCGAATTGTACTTTCTCATAAGCTTCTTTATTTGCTTTTCCTAATAGTTCAGCAAGCTTCGATTCAAATTTTACTTTTTCTTTTGTATATCTTTCTGTACGTTTTGGGTCTTTGTTCCAAGCATTCAAACTTTGTTCAAAATCTATATCGGTAAATGTGCCGCAGAAATCGCAAACAATATAAGGTGAAGAATAAGGATTTATTTTTGGAGCACCGCAACTGATGCAGTTGAATTTTTTAATTTTCATGTGATTATTTTTATTGTTTTAATGGTACACATGGAATATCCAAATAATAAATTGGTTTTAACAAACAAATACTCATGGATATTTCATAGTTGAATAGTTTTATCAAATTTAAAAAAAATAAAACTTGTTAAACCATCATTTGCCTGAAAGTTAGATTTATTCTTGGTGTATTTATTTTAGTAGTTGGCGGCAAACGATGTAACCAATTGGTTTGCGTAGTATCTTTCATTACTAGTAAACTACCATGTTCTAAGAACAATGAAACTGTTTGTTTATTGGTTTTATGTTTGAAAGAAAATTTCCGTTCTGCACCAAAACTTAAAGAAGCAATTGCACCATTTTTGCGCAATGCTGTTTCCGCGTCGCTGTGGTAAGCCATTCCTTCGTTTCCATTGTGGTATAAATTTAGCAAACAAGAATTGTATTTTTCATTCGTTAGTTTTTCAATAATTTCTTTTAACATTAATAACTCTTTTGTCCAAGCCAAAGCTTGCTTTGTTGTTTTTGAATAGGTGTAAGAAAAATTTGCATCAGCATACCAAGCTACTTTTCTTGCTGTAATAATATGTTTACCAAAAATCACCGCTTCATCATTTCGCCATTCAATGTTATTCATTAAAATATCGAAATAATAATTGGCTTCTTGCAATGGAATTATTTTTCCAAAATAATTCACTGTTCCATCAAATGGCAATAAGTTTTCTGTTGGATTTGATGGAAAGAGTGACATTGTTTTTTGTGTTTCAAAAATACTCTTTAACTATTATTCTAAATAAAAAATCCTCACGTAATTGTGAGGATTTTTATAGATTAACTTTTTAAAAGTTTAAAACTTTAGAGAAGCTTATATTTTAGTCGATAATCAACATGGCATCACCATAAGAGAAGAAATTGTATTTCTTTTCCATTGCTTTTTGGTATGCTTCCATTGTTAAATCATAACCAGCAAATGCAGAAATCATAATTAACAAGCTTGATTTCGGAACATGGAAATTGGTAATCATGCTATTAGCAATAGAAAAATCATATGGTGGATGAATAAATAAATTTGTCCAACCTTCCATTGGTTTTAATAAACCTTCTGCAGAAACAGCAGTTTCTAATGAACGCATTGAAGTTGTACCAACTGCGCAAATATTTTTCTTAGCTAATTTTGCTTTGTTGACGATTTTAGTACATCTTTCATCAATTTTAAAATACTCAGCATCCATTTTGTGTTTCGATAAATCTTCTACATCAATAGAACGAAAAGTACCTAAACCAATATGTAAGGTTAATTGTGCAAAATCAACACCTTTAATTTCTAAGCGTTTCATTAGCTCTTTACTAAAGTGCATTCCAGCTGTTGGTGCTGCTACTGCACCTTCTTGGCTTGCGTAAACGGTTTGATATAATTCTTTATCAGCTTCTTCTGGTTCGCGTTTGATGTATTTCGGTAACGGTGTATTTCCCAATTTATCTAACACTGCTCTAAATTCAGCTTCACTTTTATCAAAAAGAAAACGAATCGTTCTACCACGAGAAGTTGTATTATCAACTACTTCAGCAACTAAATCATCATCGCCAAAATACAATTTATTACCAACACGAATTTTACGTGCAGGATCCACTAGAACGTCCCAAAGTCTCAAATCGTGATTGAGTTCTCTTAATAAAAACACTTCAATTTTAGCACCAGTTTTTTCTTTTGTGCCATACATTCTTGCAGGAAATACTTTTGTGTTATTTAACACCATTACATCACCATCGTCAAAATAATCTAAGACGTTTTTAAATGTTTTGTGTTCAATTTTTCCAGATTTGCGATGCACTACCATTAGTTTGCATTCGTCGCGTTGTTTTGAAGGATACAACGCAATTTTTTCTTTGTCTAATTCAAATTCGAATTGTGATAATTTCATTTTGTCTTTTTATTATTTTACGGAATAATACTTTTTTTATGTGGTGCAAAGATAAGTGTAAGAAGTTCTAATTACAAACGACTGATATTTTTATTTGATTAAATTTTGTAGGTTTGTTTTATGCAACAGCTGCTTCGTGTAATTTCAGAAACTTTTAAATTAACTATTCAACAACTATGGTTGAATAAGTTACGTACTTTTTTATCGCTGTTTGGTATCACCGTTGGTATTTTCAGCATCATTTCAATTTTAACAGCAGTAGATGCACTGAAGAATAATATTAACCAATCCATTTCGAGTTTAGGTGATAATATTTTATTTGTAAATAAATGGGCCTGGACTTTTGATGGACCAAGTGATTATCCATGGTGGAAATATTTTCAGCGTCCTATTGTAAAACTAGAAGACTATAAATATGTACAATCAAAATCGAAACTAGCTGAATATGTTACATTTGAATTAAATCCACGTCAATCACCAGAATTATCATACAAAGATAAAAAAACATATAAAGCACAAGTTAGTGCCGTAACTGCTAATTATGGACAAGTGTTTCAACTAGAAATTGCTAAAGGTAGGTTTTTATCTACCATGGAAATTGGAAATGGCTTGAATGTGTGTGTTATTGGTGGTGAAATGGCAGAAAAATTCTTTAAAAATGTACCGAATCCAATAGGTTTAGAAGTAAAATTAGATGGAAAAAGAATGACTGTGATTGGCGTGATAAAGAAGAAAGGTGAAGATTTATTAGGATTTAATTATGACAAAGCCATCATTATTCCGTTGGCATATTACACGAGAAATTTTTCTTATAATGAAAATCAAATTGACCAAACGATTGAAATAAGAACAAAACCTGGCGTTTCAATAAATGAATTAAAACAAGAATTAATTGGTTTGATGCGTGCTTCGCGGAAACTGCGGCCAAAACAAGACGATAATTATTCTGTCAATCAATTGAGTGTAATTGCCAAAGGATTTGATGGACTTTTCGATTCGCTTGGAATTGTAAAATGGGTCATTGGATTTTTCTCTTTAATTGTTGGCGGCTTTGGTATCGCAAATATTATGTTTGTTAGTGTAACAGAACGAAAAGCATTGATAGGCATTAAAAAAGCACTTGGCGCAAGAAAAAGTGACATCTTATTAGAGTTTTTATTAGAAGCCATTTTTTTATGTATGATGGGTGCTGTTGTTGGTATTTTGATTGTTTATTTATTATGCAATTTAGCAACTGAAGCATCTGGAATGGAATTTAAATTGAGTTCTGTAAATATTATCATTGGATTTGGAATTGCTTTTGTGTTAGGTATTTTATCAGGTATCATTCCAGCGTATTTGGCTGCGACTATGGATCCAGTGGAAGCAATCAGAAGTAAATAATTTTTTTAGTAAAAGTGAAAATGTAATGACGTATTAAATATTTCGAAAAGGAATACATAAACATTAAACAGTTTCCGATAATTTCTTCATAATATCATACCATTTCACGCCACCACGATCAGTGCCAAGCCGAATAATAATTACATTTTTTGTTTCATTGATCATTAAAATTTGTCCGTTAAAACCAGCGCCATAATAAATATCATTATCAGCATCATCTGCAGAATAATACCAACCTAAGCAATATTTATCATCTTCTTTACATCGATGTAAAGTATCATCGCAATAGTTAAACCAATCTTTAGGTACGAATTGTTTATGGTTAAAATTTCCTTCATGCAAAACCATAATGGCAAACTTTGCCAAATCGCGCGCCGACATATTTAAACCACCATAAAATTTTGGATTGCGTGTAATTTTGCTATCTAAACTCCAATAAGCAGTATCTTGCATGCCTAACTTGCTCCAAAAATTTTCCTGGAAATAATCAAAGAATTTTTTATCCTTTTTCTTTAATGCGTTTCGAATACACTCACCCAAAATTTGTGTATCAATTGATTTGTACATAAATTGTGTGCCTGGTTTTTGAACAAACTTTGCATTGTAAATATTTTTAGAAAGATTTTTTTCATAGTAAAATGAAAGCGTTTGATACAAACTTCCATACTCATCATAATTTAAACCAGATTGCATTTGCACTAAATGACGCAGCGTTAATCTATTAAACATAGTGTCTTTTAAATTTGGAAAATAGTTGATTACTGGTTCGTCTAAATTTTTTATAAATCCGTCTTTAAGTACAGTGCCTAAAAACGCAGTTACCAAGACTTTCGTTACAGAAAACAACTGTGTGTTTTCGCCTTCTTTTACACCATTTAAATAACGTTTAAAAATTACCGTATCATTTTTTATGACTAAAAATGCGGTTGTGTTGCTGTTTTGCAACAATATATCAGGATACGAAAACTCTGAAAATGTTGCGCTGTCTGTCCACAAATTCATTTCAGGCAATGCTGTAGGTTTTTCTATTAAAAGATATGGTTTTGCGGATGGTTTAATAAATTCTGTATTATATAATCTGCCATCAAAAATAGATGGAACACGCAAGGAATCATTATAATTTAAAATCAATAGACTTAAGCATGCAACCACTAAAACAGTTATAATTTTTAACGGCGTGATTTTTTTTTGCATGTGAAAAGAGAATTATTTAACTGCGTATTTTTTCTTAGTATTTACAGTAATATTGATGCAAAAACCTGCATTTACGTGAAAGTTATTGAAGGTGGTTTTCTGGTAGGTATCTCTATTGTAAATAGCAGAATATCCTTTTCGCTTATAGACTAAATAATCATAATCGCAACCTAAACTGAAACCGAATTTTCTCTTTATTAAATATCTAATTTTAAAATCTGCACCAAAATAAAACTTCTTACCAATTCCTCTGTCATAATAATCGTCAGCCGTGTAACCACCAAAACGAATTGAAGGTTGTATTTGCAAACATTTATTTTTTAAGAATTCAAATACATATCCAATTTGTGTCGCAACTATAATAAACATGGAATTTTTCTTAGATAATAAATTTCCCATGTTTGGGTCTTTCTTATAATTATTGATGGTAAAAAATTGATAGTTCATTCCAAAATACAATCCTTTCCAAAAATTAAATTGCAAGCCAAATTGCAAATTACTTGTTTTCTTAAAACTTGTTTTTGTATTGCGATCAGCGAAAACAGAATTTGAATCTTTCACTGGATAATATTCATCTCTAAAAATATCGTGTTCACTAATCAACGGATTTAATGGTGACAAATCCAAAGAAAAAAGGATATGTACTTTATCAACAGAGAACTTTTTATTTTTAATTAGATTGTCAGAAAAATCTTCGCTAATAGTAGCAACTGTTGGTATTGGTGAAGGCGCAAATAAAACATTAATTTCTGCTGCATTTACTGAATCTTGCAACGCTTTTATTTCCGAAGAATCAGTTGCAATTGCAGTAACAAAAGTATCTTGTTGAATGATTGGCGCAAGTGTATCTTGTGCAAAGCAGTGAAAAGAAAATCCAAGTAAAAAGATAAAAACGATGTTTCGCATAAGGTATAAAAATAAAAAAAAATCTTAACATATAACGTTGCCATTTTTAAATAGTTTATAAAAAGCAAGATTTATCTAACTAAAACCAAATTATTGATACTTTTGTAAGCAGAACATTGAATGCATTTTTGTTTTAAGAATAAAGTACAACCGTATTTAGCATAAAAGAGTATGAATACATTACAGGTTATTGATTATTTCAAAAAAAAGAAAGTACAATACGCAATAATATTGTTAGTTATTATATTATTGTATTTAAAAACTATTTATTACGATTTTAATTTAGACGATTATATAATTACTGACACACTTGCTGGAAAAGTAAATTCATTCCGAGATTTATTTGAAATCCTGAAATTACCTTATAATCATACGGATTACAGACCAATTGTGTTTTTGAGTTATGGTATTGAGCAACTTATATTTGGCTCTATTCAACCAACTATTTCGCACAGCATTAATGTTATTTTGTATTTTCTGATTTGCATTTCTGCTCTAAAATTATTCAGTTTATTGTTTGATAGCGAATACAATTTATTGCTTTTTGCAACAGTAATTTTATTTTGCGTGCATCCATTAAATACTGAAGTAGTTTGCAGTTTAAAATGTCGTGACAATTTACTCAGTATGTTGTTTGGTTTAAACGCAACGATTTTTTTTATTCTTTTTTTACGGCAAAATAATTTCAGAATTTTATACATTTTAGCATGTATCTTATTTTCATTCATTGCGTTGCTATCAAAAATGGATGCAGTTGGTTTTTTATTATTTGTGGTTGCTTATTTAGTAATTTATAAAAGAGAAAAAAAGTTAGTGTATGTATTGATTTCATTCGTTGCAGTTATTGCTATTATAAATATTATTGGCAGTATTCAAAAAGTGGCGTTTGAAGCACCCATTTCAGAAGCATTGAAAGGAAAAGTTACTTTTACAGAAAATCCGTTAGCTCTTGATTTTACTATAGCGAACAGATGCATTGCATTCATTAATACTACTTGTTTCTACTTTACTAAGCTACTACCAATTTCTGGTTTCAGATATTATTATGGTTACAATTATTATGCAATCTTATCTACAAATTCAGTCTTATTTTTTGGTGGAATATTAATGATTGTTTTTTTTATTTTGTTGTTGATTTTTGCCATTCAAAAACAATATAACATGTTAATACTATCTATAATTGGTGTTTTTTTAGGTTCATTGTATGCCTTAAATTTTATTACACCAGTTGCAGGAATTGTTGCCGACAGATATGTTTTCATCTCAAATTTATTTTTTTGTTTGTTTGTGGTTAGTTTTATGCAACTTATTTTAAGTTACCTCAATAAAACTGAGCTCTTACGACACGTTCTTATTTTTATTGGAATTATTTTTTGCACGATGAGTTTTTTGCGAATTCCTGCATGGAAAAACTTTAAAACCTTAATTGATACAGATGCACCAAAACTATATACTTCTTACGAAGCAATGCGCATCGCTGCAGGTGCTTATTACAAAGAATTTGAAACAGAAAAAGACGACAACATCCGAAAAGAATATTTAGAAAAATCAATTTTTTACGCTGAAAAAGGTGTGCAAGTATATCCGAAAAATTATTTACTTTTTTTGTTTTTAGGTCAATATTATTTCAAAGCCAATCAACCAGAAAATGCCATTAAAGCATTAAAAAAATCTATCCAAAATGATATATCAACGATTGATGCGTTTGTTTATTTAGGTGATGTTTATTATTCAATTAAAAAAACAGACAGTGCATTATTTTACTATAAAAACGGTTTAAGTGTAGAACCAACATCGCAGGTTTTAATCAATAATATTTCATCTGTTTATTATGAAATGAACGACAAAGAAAACTGCTTAAAATTCAACGATGAGTTGCTTGCAAAAGATTCTACTATTTTTGCAGCACATGAAAATTTAGGTTATTTTTATATCAATAACAATGACACTATTAAGGCAATTGATTACTTCAAGAAGGCAATCAAATATGGCTTAGACGCAAATTCATTACCAATCAAGGTTCAATAGAAATAAAAAAATCTCGACAGTAATTGTCGAGATTTTTTTTGAATGAAATGTTTTAATTAATTATTCTTTCACAAATTTAGAGTTGAATCTTTCACCGCTATCTGTGTTTTGCAATTTAATGATATACATACCTTTTGCATAATCAATTGCATCAACAACAATCGTATGAATTCCAGCGTCTAATTTAAATTGATTGTTCATCATAGACTGACCAATTGCATTAAATATGTTTAAATTCAATTGTTGTTCTGCACCAGCTTGATAAACAATATTTAATTTATCATTTGTTGGATTAGGATACACATTTAAAATGCCATCTGTAATTTCTGATTGCGCTACTTTAATCAAAATAACATCAGAATATTTGGATTGACCATCAATATCAACCATTTTTAAACGATAGTAATTATTGCCAGTTACAGGATGTTCATCATTCAATGTGTAATCACGTGGCGTACTACTATTGCCAGCTGCTGGTCGTTCGCCTATGTAATTAAAGTTAGTGCCGTCTAAACTTTTTTCAACTTCAAATTTCAATGAATTTCGTTCAGAAGAAGTAGTCCAATTTAACACATTCAATGCACCATCGTTATAACCAGTAAACGTTGTTAATTCAATTGGCAACACAGTTGTAGGATTTTGTGTTGATTTTATAATAATTACTTGTCCAGACGAAGCACAACCTGCTGTGTTTTCATCACTAATAATTTGCATTACATATGTATTACAAGCAGGCAATATATAAGTTTGATTAAAGTTGGTAGCGGTTGTTCCACCAGATACTTCTTGGAATACAGCGCAGTTTACTAATAAATCGTTTCCTTGAGAATTAGACCCAACAGGCGCATCACATGGTGTATTGTCTAAGAACAAAGACATAGCTGTTGCACCGCAACCAACTGCTGTTACAGAGAATACAACAGTAACTGTATCTACTTGTGTTCCATCGCAATCTGTTGTAAATGTGAAATAATTTACAGAATTGTTACTACCTGGTAAGCAGTCGTAATATCTTGGTGTAAGATTATTGCCATTTGTATTCATATTCCAGCATTGCGCTTGTCCATATGTAAGTGAATTTGTACCACAAGTTGTTTTTGGTGGACAATCCACAGAGATACAGAAACCAAATCCAGTATTAGATGGACTTGTTGGTGCATTTTCATTAAATACTTGAACGTATAAAGTTTCACCAGGAAATGCTGCTAAAGTATAATCAACATCTGCAGTTAAGCCACCACTACCACAATTTATTTGTTGTAAAGTGCCACTACATCCACCTGTTGCTCTAAAAATACCAATATTTTCAACCGAGTTATTTAGAGGACCTGGATATTCATCATTACCTTGTATACGAATTCCTGTAGCGTCTAATGGCACGGTAAATTTAAACCAATAATCATTACAGTTATAATCACCATTGCAACCAATTGCGGTTTGTGTACGCGTTGCATTATCAACATTTGGCGATACTGAGTTATCAATGCTGTAGTTATTCGTATAATACTGACCATCTGAAGTACATGGACCTTGAGCTTGAGACCTTACAAATTGAGTTACATCAATTGCACCACATGGCTCATCATTTAGAGGTGGCGTTGGTGAATTGTCTAAATTTGTCAAATTGAAATTCCAAGTTCCTTTGTCGGTGAATAGATCATTTCCATCAAACTGAATATAGTATATTCTTCCAGCCATTAAACATTTTAAATCCCAAGTGGTAGAAACTGAAGTTAATGTATTTGTGTTATCTTCTCTAACTAAACCATTAAATCCAGATACACCACAATTGTAACCAACAGGTGCTAAATATAAACTTGCATTTAATGATAATAATAAGGAACTATAAGATGAAGTATTTAAACGGACTTCTCCAGAAGCTGGAGCAACGAATTGATACCAAAGCGTTTCATCGTATGCACTTCCGTCAACTGGTGATTGCGGCACAGGTGAAATATTCGGTTCACCAGTTTGCGATGTTGCACAACGGTTATCTGCTGATTGATTAACACCATTTACTGGAACCGTTGGTGCTGTGCAAATATTATCTGGTAGATAAGTCGAACCAGCAGTGAAACTTACTGCAACATTGAAATTAGTTCCAGCATCTAAGCCACCAATGCCGTCCCAACCTTGTATTTGGATGTAGTATGTTTTACCTTCTTCAATCTCCCAACATTCTAAATTTAAAGACTCGTCGTTTGTAACACTATTTACAGCAGGTGATGCTTTTATTTCAGACATATTGCTAAAAGTTGGTGTTGCGCCAGAACATACGTTGGTATTTTGCCTATACACCACAATAGAAGCATTGATTGGATCGCCTCCACTATTTGTTACGGAAACATTGTAGGTTCCATCGGTATTACTTGCTGTGAATTTATACCATAATGTATGATCGTAATTTCCATCCGTAATATCATTGAAAGGACCATTTATATTTGGCTCTCCAACTTCTTGCGTTGCACAACGATTATCTTGTAGAGTTGCAGTTTGTGTTGCTGTGGTAGTAAATGTACCAAAGTTTCCATTTGCAACCGTTGCACCAATTCCACAAATATTATCGTTTACAGGAACAGCATGTACTGTTGAAGTCAATTCAATATTAAAATTACCGACATCATTTGAACCAATTAAATCGTTACCATCAATTTGTATATAGTATCTTTTTGCAGGATCTAAACAAGGCCATGTTTCAGTAACTCGGTCTGTTGTTCCAATTGTATTTAATGCTAAACCTGAACCAGAAGCAATCTCATTTAATTGCGACCAACTTGGAATATCTGCTGGTAAACCACCACAAGAAATATTTGCAGTACCTATTTTTTCGTACAATACGTAGTTGACGCCACCGTTAATTCCAGAAGTTGGTTCCAATACCATTGTTACATCTGCTGATGCAGGCACAGTAAATGTAAACCAAACTGTTTCATCATAATTATTAGATTCCACATCATCACCTGAGCCACCCATATTATCTGAAGTATTTGGCTCACCAGATTCTTCCCAAGCACATTTGTTTGTTCTACCTAAAACACCTGTTGGAATTGACAAATTTTCTGCATTACAAATTAAATCGTTTGAAGATCCTGGATTTCCAGAACCATCATCTGTAACGGTAACAATAAAACTACCTTGATCTGTTGCAATATCATTTCCATCTACTTGAATCCAATATTTTGTATTTGGTAATAAACAAGTAAATGAATTTGTAACCGATGCATTATTTAATAAGTTATCAGCCGAACTACCTTCTTGAATTAATTTTCCGCTTGGAGCAGATGTAGTTCTGTAATAAGCACCTGTACCATCGTTATAATACAATTTAAAATTTGGTTTAATAACTTCTGAGGTTACAGCAGGATCGTCTGCAACAATAATTGTAATTACACCAGGTTTAGAAGGCGTTGTAAAATAATACCAAACAGTTTCATCTTCATTAGAGTTGGTATGATCTGTTTGATCTAATCCACAATAATCAGCATTTTCACCTGTTTCGCAAGTTGCACAACGGTTGTGACCATTAATAGTTAATGAACCAGCAGCAGTTAATATTCCATCAATTGGAGCCACGTTATCTACAGGAATTGCATTTGCCAAATCATCATTGATTGGTCTTCCAGTTCCTACACCTAAATCTCTTACAGTTAAATTGTAGTAAAAATTATCTGTAAATGTTGGAACTGTAATTCCAAATAAGCTAGCATCACCACCATCAACCTGAATATAATAAGTAGTATTCGGCGAGACACAAGGCAAAGTAACTTTTGCAGAGTCAATAGTAACAGTTCCTAAAAGTGTGGCAAAACCAGAATTGCTTGCGACTTCACCTAATCCAGAAAAAGGACTTATTGAACAAGGTGTTGAACAAGTGCTACATGTAGGTGAGAATTTATATACTGTGATGGAAGGAACTGCGTTAAATCCACCAATACCGATTAATGATTGTAAGACAACTTGAACTGCACCTGGATTAGCACTTGTTGTAAATTTATGCCACATTGTCTCATCATATTCAGGTTCGTTTTGCACTGCTGATTGAGTAGTGTTCGGTTCGCCTTGTTGTTGTGTAGCACAAATATTATTTTGATTTAATAGACTTAGAGAAGAACCTGTAGTAAGGTTGCCACTTCCAACATTTGTTGCACCGCAAATATCATCATTAGTTTGGAAGTTGAGATTAATGTTACTCATCGAAATAGAAATATCAAAATCACCTTGATCAGAACCAAATAATGGACAAGTACTAGTTCCTAAAACACGCAACATATAACGAGTGTTTGCTTTAGGACAAGTAATTTTAATTTCTTCTTCTCTTGGTGATAAAATATTAAATACTTTTCCTTCACCAACTCTTAATAAGTTATTGAATTGAGAATTGGTGGTTGCTTGTGTATTGCAAGATGCAGTTGTAAAATTACCATTGTACTCATATAAATCTAAATCAGGATCGAAGCAAATTCCAGATGGATTGGTAACTCTAATGGTGATATCACCTGGACGCAATGGACCTAAGGATGGGCCAGTATTAAATGTGTACCAAACTGTTGGATCACTACCTTGATCAAATGGATTTAAATCCCAACCGTTTGCTTCTGGTTCGTTTTGTTCCGCAGTTGCACATCTATTATTATGAGTAAAATTGATAGTTTCACCAGGATTTAAAAATGTATTTTGGTTGAAAATATTTAAAGTTCCACCAGCGTTATATACCTGATGTGCTTGACATATTCTATCATTTCCACCTGGTTGAGATGTAACTGGTGTAGAATAGTTTACATTAGATGCATACGTTTGTGGAGCAGTTAATGTGGTAATTTTCATTCTAAATTGACCAGTTTCACAATCTGTTCCGGATAATAAAGGACCGCATGTTGTTACATTTCGGTTACCATCTACTTGAACCCAATAAGTTCTACCAGGAACCAAACATTCTACTGTTATTTCCTCATCATCAGAATTAGCAATTCCAAAAATTGCTGGATCGTAATCTTGATCGAATTTATAACCGCCTGATTGAATGTTTGCACAATTTTGACTTGGAATATCAAAGATGGCAAGACCTAAATCAATATCATCTACACCACCGTCTTCAATAGCTTCAATTTTAACTTTACCTGTTGCAGGTGCAACAAATTTAAACCATAATGTATGTTCCACGTCGAAATTGAACAATGTGCCTGCAATTTCATGTGCTACTTTTCCATTTCCTTCATATGATTGGTCAATAGTTGCACATTCGTTATTAAATGGAATTGGTGAATTATAAACAGAACCTGCAGCATTTCCAATTGGTGTCATATTATATGCCATGCAAATTGAATCATTAGTTGAAGCTGGAATTCCGTTTAATGCTTGAACAGAGATTCTAAAGTCACCTTCGATATCTTCCACATCTGCACCACAAGTATAACCTGCATCGCCATCTATCATTATATAGTATGTTTTACCCGGAATCAAACATCTAGATACCATGTACTCATCAAACCCGCATGAACCAACACAAGGCACACAAATTCCAGTGTAATCTTCGGAATTTAATGGATCAATTTCAACAGCACCGCCATCAAAACCATTTCCACTTCCAATTTCTGAGAATCTATTTTTATCGAAGCAATTTGTTGGTGTTTCATACAATGCTAACTGAAGATTGATATCATCATGATAATCTGCATCACCTTTAATTTGAGCAATATTTTCGGCTCTTATTTTAACTTTACCGCTAGCTGGCGCTACAAAGCTTGCCCAGACTGTTTTATCTGTTGATGCATTTCGTCCACGCCAAACAGACGGAATTGGATCATTTATGGATGTTGCACAACGATTTGTCATATTAGTCCAATTTAATGAACCATAAGCTGTAGCAGAGGCGTTTACTGTAAGTAATTGTGAAAAACATGGTTCATCATGTTTTAATGTTGAATTTGGAACACCTAAAGACGTGAATGGAGTTCCCACATCACCGGGTGAAGCTGAATTATATAATCCTAAACCTGCATCTAAAACTTGCATTTTAAAATAACCACTGATACAATCTCCTGCATCAATTAAATCACAAGTTGCCCAATCACCACCATCTACCTGTATATAATAATATTTATTTGGATCTAAACAAGTGGCAATTAAACTATTACCTTCATTACATGTGGCTGAATTTCCGCAAGTATTATAGATGTCATAAGGGAAAAATCCACCTAAGAAGCAGTTTGTAAAACCGGTTTGTTGCTCAGACAATTCACAAACGCCGTGATCTTGAGAAATAATTGGAGTCCATAAGAATCTTGGATCTGAACAATGCGCATTCGTACCATCACCTAAAATTGGTTCCCAAATAGCAATTTGTAAATCTAAATCATCATCAACTCCACTTGGCTGACCCGAAGGTGCTGATTGTGCTAAAATTTTCACAGATCCAGACAATGGTGGTTTAAATCTGAACCACACATCTCTATCTAAAGGTTGTGTAAAATCAGCACGCCATGGGAAATCTGGTGTTGCGCAAAAATTATCAAATATGTTTGTACCGTTTCCATTAGCATTCGTGCTATAGCTTAATGCACCTGCTACATAAGTACCACCTAAATCAATGGCACCGCATATGGTATCATTTATTGGAGCACCACCTAAACCTGGCGCAGTAGAAATTTTATGTGTGCCATTATCAAAAGACCATAAACCTTCGTAACAAGTTGAAATAAAACCTGCATCTGTTACTTGAACATAATAGGTGGTATTTGGTTCTGGACATTTAAGACGGAACATGTCGTCGTAACATGGTGCGCCAAAGCCAATTCCTGTTGTATGATCACATAAATCACCTGAGATATTCATTTCGTCTTGTAATACTAAATTGCCACCAACTGGACAAGCAAATGATGATGTATTTTTAAAGAAGGAAACTTCGGAATTAAATGTAGATCCAAGTAGACAAGCACCACCTCTATTTCCGTTTCCAAAAACATCATCATTATTATACCAATAAATCCAGTCTGGCACAGTATTTCCTGTGATAAATTTATACCAAACTGTTGCGCTGTGTGATCCAGAAGTTCCAGGTCCACCAGGTGTTGCATTCGGTTCACCAGGTTCGCCAGATGCACATTTATTGGTATGTGGCAAATTAAAATATGGTGCACCAGAAAATTTAGAACTGCTTGTCCAATTTACACCAGTTGGATTTCCTGCTGCTGTGCCAGTTTGAGTAATTATGCCTAAATCGGTGGCACCACAAATATTATCGGATGGTCTAAATGCATCTTTTCTAACTCTAATAGAAAAATCGATATACTCATCAGGCCAAGGCGTAGAAGCATGATCGACTTGAATATAATAGGTAGAACTTGGTTCAAGACAAAGCAGATTCACACTTGCATCACCAAAATCCAAATTTTGAGTATAATCTAAATTTGAGAGATTAGCGAAACTCGCTCCGTTTTCTGGAGAACAAGTTCGCGTAGTTGCTGATGTTTCTCTATATACAGCAAATGTTGGCCATGATGTTGAAGCCGAACTTGATAAGCGGTTTACTTCGATTGCGTAAGTATGTTGTAAAGTGGTGCTACCTGCTGGTGGTGCTGGTGTGGTAAATTTGTACCAAACAGATTTATCTACACCTTGTACAGGAAATACATCAGGTTCACCAGATGCTACTGTAGCACAAGCATTTGATTGATTATTGATAAATAAATCAGTATTTGTCGTGTTTGATAATGGTGCTGGGTAAGCGTCTAAACTTAATGCATTACAAATCTTATCTGGACCAGCAGAACGGCCATTATCAGTAACATTTAAATTAAATCTTCCTTGATCGCAGGTACCTAAACAGCCAACCTGAACACCTGGTGTACAAATTTCTACTTGTACATAATAGGTTCTGTTAGGCAATGGACATTTAATATCTATATCGCTTAAATCTAAGCCAGTGCTACCGACTTGTGTAAGTTGAGTAAAATGATTGGAAGAATAAGTAAATGGACAATCTGTTAGATTATCTGGGTCAGAGTTTAGAAGATATACTTTACACCATGCAGCAACTGTTTCACCAAATAAACAAGCACCACCAGATCCAGAGCCTCCAATTGCTGATGCATCCACGTTAATATTTGTTCCTGGATTTGGACCAGTTTTAAATTTCATCCAGACGCTTTCGTCTCCAGAACCAATATTTGGTTCATAGGCTGCACAGATGTCTTCATGTGAATATCCATAATTATTAAAATTATTTCGAATTAGTGTGCTTCCTAAACCGAGTGTTCCTAAATTATTTGCACCACAAATGTAGTCATCGCTGGCTTGAGATCGCCAGTTGCCAGAAACTTCCCATTGATAGGTGACGGTTATAGTTCCACCGCAATTGCCATTTCCATCGTAATTAGCATTATAGTTACAAGTTGCTGTATATGATCCGTATGTGCCGTTTACATTTACTGGAAATGCTCTATTTACGTTAACTCTACAAATTAAATCACTCACAACATTTGCGAAGCCACCACCAATACATGCATCTGCGCAATCTTCGTCCCAACCTTCTACATTAAAATCAATATTTCCAGAAGGCCATTGGCAACCATAATCATAGTTTTGGTCAAAAGCAACAAAATTTGGTGCAATGGAGTTGTTGTTATTATCATCGCTTAAATTATAGCAATCTTCATTTACATCTGTTCCACCATCATCAATATCAAAAACCCAATCTAATCGGTTGTTTGAAAGTCCAATACAGTTAGCATCACAGTCTGTTCCAGCTGATGTTGCTGCAGAAATATTGGTAATTCTTAACTTAAGATTTTTTTGTGCAAACGTATTATTTGACAATAGTAAAAAACAACAAAATAAAAGAAGATAAGATATTTTAGTGTATATATTTTTCATACGAACTGTATTAATTGTATTGATATTATTTCTGAATTTGCTGTGTCTGCTGTGCCTGTGCTTCTTCTTTAGCTTTCATAAATTCGTTATATGAAGTTGTATTTTTATTTTTCAAAAAATCTTCTATTGCCATTGGTTCAAAAGTGGCAAATATTGTTTTTGCTGCTTTTTCAAACGATGCTACATCAAATGTATCTGAAGTAAGCAACATAAATGAACTCCATTCTTTCATAGAAATTTTATAGATAGTTACATCATTCTCAAATGCTTTAAAAAGTTTGGCAACTGCATTTGTAGAATTTCCAAATGTAAATTTGTAAGCATGCAATTTATAGTTCAATACATCGTATTGATTTAATGCTTTGTTGAGTTCATGTGTGCGTTCTGTTTTTTTGTCGCAACCACATTCAGTAGATGGATTTAAGTCAATAGTTTGATAATATCCATTAACAACTTTAGCAGTTTCGCCAACTTGCGCTCTTGCAAAAAGCGAACACAAAATGGTAGGAATTAACAACAAAAAATGTAAACCTTTTTTCATGTTTATTGAGTTTATTTTTATTAAATGATGCAAATGAAATATACTAATTAGTTTATCTGTTACGGCTTATAAACACTCGTGGATATTTCATGTAAATATATTTTAAAATCTTTGTAAGTAAATTATTAGTTAAATATAATAAAAAAATTACACAATGCTATCATTATTAGCATTTTTTTGATTGTTTTTTTTAGTTTTCAATAATATATTAATATTTTCAGAATCACATCTTTTGTAATTCTAAAATCAAATTAAGAAATTTAATAATGTGTTAAGGAAACTTAAAGATTTTTTCAAAAAAAAGTTGGTTTAAAATGCAACATCAATATTGTAATTATTAAATACATGCAAGTAAGCAAAATAACCGCCATCTACTTTTTTTAGCATAGTTAATTCAGCATTATTTCCTGTAATAATTGGCTCGCCAAATACATCAGAAATCCATAAAACAGTTTCGCCTTTTGTGGCAGTTTTTGCTTCAAAATGCATGGTTCCATTTTCAGAATTTGAACTTAATTTTATTGGTTTTCCACATACTGCGATTGGCCTGGTTCTGCTCAAAATCTTTAAAAAAATATTATTTTTATTTCCAGTGAAATTTCCATTTTTATCTAACTCTATTAATGCCATCGATGTATTTGAATATTGCGTTCCGTTCCAACTAATTCCATGTGGATCGCCAGGCGCTTGACACCATTGCCACCAAGTAGAACCTGTAAAATTTTCATCTTCCTTTTGTGCAAAACGCTTGTATTTTGCTGCATCTGTGGCTGGATTACCAAAATACCCAAACTCACCTACAAACATTTTTGCTCTATAAATACTGGTCAACGTTTTTATCAAATCATAACCTTGCTCAATTGTAAACACATACGAAATGGCTTCAAAATAAGTGTGTGGTGCAAACACCATATTTCGTTCATTCGTAAGATTTGGAAAAGCAACAAAAGGTACTTCTTTTCCGTTCCAAGTTACACTGGTTTCAAAAAAAATGATGTGTTCTAAATTTCCGTTTTTATTTTCTGCTTGCCGAATCGCTTCGATGCATTTATCATAAAAAATGCTGATTTTTTGAGTTTCTTGGTCTAAACCTTTATAACCTAAACTTGGTTCGTTTATCAAATCATAACCAAGTACATTTGCGTATTGCGCTGTTTGCAAAACCAAAGCCGACCACGCACCTACGCAGGCATCTTGAATACCATTTGTGTTATCCCAAAAATTTTGCCACGCATGCACCACCGCTGGTGCACTTTCGCGCGAACCATTCACAGTGCAAGTCGATGCACTATCCGTAATGGTTGCCCAATCTGGAGCACCGTCCCAACCGCGGTTCGGAAAATTACATGTAGTAGATATTGGTGTTGCAATGTATTTTGAATATGCATCTTGATGCATATCTAATAAAATATAAATATTATTTACAGCAGCATCTTCAATGGCTTTTTTTATTTCATTTATATAATTCTGGTTGTATTCTCCACGACGCGGTTCTAGCTTGCTCCAATTAAATAATAAACGCACAACATTGACGCCATATTTTGCCATTAGTTTAAAATCATCAGCCGAATATTGCTTTTGGGTGGCCACATTTGCATTTGCTTGCCAATAATCTCCGAGTACGTTATAGTTAACACCACGAAGCAACATAAATCGTCCTTGTTGATCATAAATACCAGCATTGGTGCCACGAGTTGCATACAATAAATTGCTTGGAATTGATGTTGTATTTTCTTTTTTGCAAGAAAAAAACAAAGCAAATAAAGGAAGAAAGATTACAAATTTTCTCACGGTTTGGATTTCTCTAATTTACAATAAATAACTTACCTGCCAAAATTTCCTTTTATAAAATAAAATTTCATTCGGCACGCATCTTGCAAATACTATAAAACCTTATTATTTATAAGGTTGCTGTCATATTGTCGAAAATAAACTAAATTTATCCATGTTCCAGAAAATCCAAATGCAAAATATGATTGAAGATGATGTTGAAATGGTTCCACTATTATCTATAGAAGAAGACGATAATTTCAATGCTGATAATTTACCAAAAATATTGCCAATATTACCATTGCGCAATAATGTGTTGTTTCAAGGTGTGGTGATTCCGATTTCTGTTGGTCGTGAAAAATCTATAAAAGCAGTAAAAAAAGCGTACAAAGAAAATAAATATATTGGTGTTATTGCGCAACGTGATACACAAATTGAAGAACCAGAACCTGGTGATTTGTATAGTATCGGTTGTACTGCACGCATTATTAAAATGATTTCGATGCCAGATGGCGGAAACACTATTATTTTACAAGGTGTGAAGCGGTTTATCGTAAAACAAAATCATTCGTCAGATCCAATTATTACGGCTGAAGTAGAATATTTGAATGATGTTGCAATGGTTGATGAAAAACAGGAAAAAGCCATGATGGACAACCTGAAAGATATGGCAAATAAAATTATTGAGTTGTCGCCAAACATACCAAACGAAGCAAAAATTGTATTGAATAATATCAACAGCATTCAGTTTTTAGCCAATTTTATTACATCAAATTTAAATATCGAACTTCCACAAAAACAACAAATTTTAGAAACAAATGACACATTAGAACGCGTTCAGCAAGTGCTAAAGTTTTTGGATCAAGAACTGCAACTGCAAGAATTAAAAGCAAATATTCATAACAAAACCAGAACAGATATTGATAAACAGCAACGCGAATATTTTCTAAATCAACAATTAAAATCAATACATGAAGAACTTGGTGGCGACATGTACCAAGAAGAAGTAAATCGTTTAAAAGAAAAATCAAAAGAGAAAAAATGGAGTGAAGCTGTTGCCAAGACCTTTGAAAAAGAAATTGGAAAATTACAACGTATAAATCCTGCAGCTGCCGAATATTCAGTGCTTTTGAACTATTTAGACATTATGGTTGAGTTGCCTTGGAACGATATTACAAAAGATAATTTTGATTTGAAACGTGGTAAAAAAATTCTCGATGAAGACCATTTGGGATTGGATAAAATAAAAGATAGAATTTTAGAATACCTTGCTGTATTAAAATTAAAAGGTGATATGAAATCGCCGATTTTATGTTTTATTGGACCACCAGGTGTTGGTAAAACATCCTTAGGAAAAAGCATTGCGCGAGCATTAGATAGAAAATATGTACGTATGTCGTTAGGTGGTTTACACGATGAAAGTGAAATTCGCGGACACCGAAAAACATATATTGGTGCCATGCCTGGTCGCGTTATTCAATCGCTAAAAAAAGTGCAATCATCGAATCCAGTTTTTATTTTAGATGAAATAGATAAAGTTGGAAAAGATCATCGCGGTGATCCGTCATCTGCTTTATTAGAAGTGTTGGATCCAGAACAAAACACTACTTTTTATGATAATTATTTAGAACAAGAATACGATTTATCTAAAGTATTATTTATTGCAACTGCCAACAATTTAGGTGAAATACAACCAGCTTTGCGTGACAGAATGGAAGTAATACAATTAAGTGGTTATTCGTTAGAAGAAAAAACAGAAATTGCTAAAAAACATTTAGTTTCTAAGCAACGCGAAGCTCACGGTTTGAAAGCAAGTCAAGTGAAATTAGCAGATAAAATTATTCAACATTTAATTTCATTTTATACATATGAAAGTGGTGTTCGTGAATTAGACAGAGTGATTGCTTCGGTGATGCGCAACATTGCAAAGAGTGTGGCTACTGAAGAAGATTACAACACATCTATTTCAATCGAAGATGTAACACGCATTTTGGGAAAACCAAAATACAACCACGATAAATATTCTGAAAATAATCCATGTGGTGTTGCTATTGGCTTGGCTTGGACGCCAATGGGTGGCGACATTTTATTTATTGAATCAACGATAAGTAAAGGTAAAGGCGACTTACAAATTACTGGAAATTTAGGTAATGTGATGAAAGAATCTTTCAGCACAGCACTCACCTATTTAAAATCTAAATCAGAAAATTTATCGATACCAAAAGAAGCATTTTCAAATTGGAATTTGCACATACATGTACCTGAAGGCGCAATACCAAAAGATGGTCCAAGTGCAGGAATTGCTATACTTTCGGCGTTAACATCCTTATATACACAACGAAAAATAAAAGCATATACTGCATTGAGTGGCGAAATAACGTTGCGCGGAAAAGTATTGCCTGTTGGTGGCATCAAAGAAAAAATATTAGCTGCCAAACGAGCTGGAATTAAAGAAATAATCCTATGCAAAGAAAATGAAAAAGATGTGGACGAAGTACAAGCAGATTTCATTAAAGGATTGAAATTTCATTATGTAGAAACCATGGATGAAGCATTGGAATTTGCATTAGAAAAAAAGCAAATAAAAGATGCGATTGTGTTTGTGTAGAAAATAATTTTCTATACAAATACTTGTTAAAATAAAAAAAAGAATGTTGGACGATTGTCCAACATTCTAATAAATTAAAAAGGGTTTTTATGTTTATTGTTGATTACCTATTATGGCAAACTATTAAAATCTACTGATGGTTGACTTCCGCTAGATGGTTTGTTTAATACAGATTGCAATGCAGTATAATCTGAGAAAAAACCATTGCTGCTTAAAAAGAAGCTACCTAAGTCAACACTTGCTGAATAATCTAAACGTTGTTTGTTTTGTGCAATTGCATCACCAACAAATTTTGCTTGTGTCAATTCTGTCCAAGTGCCATTTGCATCTGTAATCCATTCGTTAAAATAACGTGCTTTTCTTTGTAAGAAACTATTTTCTATAGTAGTGCATTCAATAGAAGAACTAATATTTTTCAGATAGCTGTTCGTATTTGTTTTTCTACAGCTTGAAATTAATTTCCATTCAGAAGTTTCAGGTGCATAAAACCAACATGTGTAAATTGTGTTTCCGCTTCCATCTGGTTTTGCTTGTGTTAAAAATTTGTAATTGGTTAAGTTTGACCAATTGTAATTTACATAACTATATACACCAGTTGTTGTAGATGCATGTATAACATCAACTCCTTTTCTGTTTAAAGAAATAGCGCCAACAGTTGGATTTTGTAAAGAAAACGAAATTCTTTTTTCGCCTGCAGCAGTAAGTTCTATACCTACAGAACCACCAGTAAATACGTTTGCATTAAATATAGTTCCAATTCTTTCTCCATTATATGGAATAGCTAATTCGCTATAAAACCATTCAATGTTTGCGCTGGCTGGTGTTGTATATTGCAATTGTACAACGGGTCCTTTTCTTGAAGCATTATATGTTGCTGCATTGTTTGCATAGGTCACATTGACCAATGCTGCTGCTCCATCAATTACAAAATCCATCACGTCTGCGTAGTTGCTTCCGGTTTTTGAAACACCTTGTATGTCAACTTTTACATAACCTACTTTTGTTATGTTAACCGTTGCTACTGTGTAAGATTTAATTACATTGCCAGCAACTGCCACTGTGTAAGGCGTTCCGTTGATAGTTACTTTAATAGTGCTGCTACCACTGTTTACTTTTGCATTTATTTTTACATCTAACAGACCAGTTACTCCAATTCTGAAAAAAGTGCTTATAACTGCTGTTGGACTAGTCCAATTTTCTAGTCCATTTGAAGTAATACTTTCGGTGCCGTTAGTAGCAGCTGTTGTAATAAAAGCATTTCCAGCCAAAGGAATACTTAAACCTGTCGATATAGGTGGTATGGTTGGACCAACGCCACCAAGTCTTTGACCAGAATCACCTGGAACGATGGAGTCGTTTTTTTGGCAAGAAAGAAAAAATACTACACTAAAGAGTGTAATAATCTTGAAGAAGTTGTTTGTTCGTTTCATTTTAAAAGGGTTTTAGTGTTATGAATGTCAATGTTTTGAAATTAATTCACTTTGCTCAAACAATTAATACGTTCAAATACATTAACTGAGTTAAAGTATAATATTAAAAGAATAAGCTAGTTACAATTAAAAAATAAGTAAGAAGATTTGGCTTTTAGGGTTTTTACCTTGTAATCTTATTACAAGTTTAGCTCATATTTTACAACTTCGCAAGTGGTATTTTTATTTTTCTTTGTTTTATTGATTTAAATCAATAAAACAAAGAAAAAACATAGGGTTTGTGTTAACCAAAAATACTTTTCCGTTGCTTTAAACCAATATTAACTAAGTTTTTGATTTCTGCTTTTACTTCGTTGACCATTTCTTCTACTTCAAATTCTCTGGATGCATCACCTTTAAAGTACATTGGTTTACCAAAATTCATAATTACTTTGGTTGGTAAAACAAATGGTAGCAATGCTGGTGCAGCAGGGAATTTTATAAGTTTTTGTAAGAAATCTACGTTACCAAAGTTGATGATAGATTCCTCACAACCAACAATTCCAACAGGTATTATTGGCGACTGTGTTTGTAGAGCCATGTACATAAAACCCAATCCAAATCGTTGAAACTGGTAACGTTTACTAAATGGTTTAGAAATGCCACGAGCCCCTTCTGGAAATACGATTACAGCTTCTTCATTTTGCAACATCTTAATACAATTATCTGGATCACCAACAGTGCCACCCCATTGTGAAAATATAGAACTGATAAATGGCACTTGAGGCACAAAACGTTCATACATACCCTTTGGTGCGCGTGGTGCTACTTGATTGGTTACCATAGAATAACCTAACATCATAGCATCTAATGGAAGTTGACCACTATGATTTGCTACAACCAAACATCTACCTTGTTTAGGAATATTTTCTAAACCATGCGTTTCAACTCTAAAATAATTTTCATAAAAAAATCTTCCTAAACCAACAAATGGTTTTATTCCATTGATGTTAAAACCCCATGGATCATAACCATAAGAGCCCACTTTATTTGGAAATTTTGTAATAAAGTCATGCGATTCTGTTACTTCCTTCGGCTTCGTGATTTGTTGTATGATTTCTTTTAATGTCATTGAGTATAAACTTACTAAAAGTTTTCGATTCTATATTATATCAAAAGCTAATTTCATTAAATCTTTTAACAGTAAATAAGCAAAAAATAATTGTAGTTGTCAGTAAATGGTTCTAAATTTGATTATTATTTTTTACAAGTGGTTTAAAGCACTTTAATTCTGATGAAATACAGAACAAACATATCAGCCATCTTAATTGCATTTGTCGTGCTTTTTGCAACCAATGGTGTTGTTGTGTTTGAACACATTTGCAATTCTAGTAATTTGCGAGATTATTCTATCTTGACAGATACGCATTGCGAAATGGAAAAACCTGTAGCATCTTGTTGTGCAAAAAAAGGAATCAAAAAGAAGGACTGTTGCGAACACAAACAATTTTTCAGCAAATTATCTTATGATGGTTTTACAGCAAAACAACTAGAAGTAAAAACAATAGCGAAAGAATATAAGTTGCATATTTTAGCAAATAATTTTTTTCATTTCAATCAACAAATTTTTGAAAGATATTATTCAGGTATTCCACCACCTGAAAATCTGTTTTCTATAAAATATTTTTTAAAACCATCTCCAATTAAATTGCAAATTTTTCGTTGTTAGTAGTTGATATTGTTCTCCACAATATTTTATCAATACTAAACAAAAACAATGAAATATACTTTCATGATGTTGTTTTTTTCATTGCATCATATTTCAATTTTGCAAGCTCAAAATTCAACTCCAAAAATTACTATTAAAATAAAAGATGCCAAAACTAAAGAGCCGTTAATTGGTGCAAATTTAGTTTGGAAAAACACTGCTATTGGTGCTGTTTCCAATGAACTTGGTGTTGCAGAAATTGAAATAATAGATTCGTTGCCACATCAATTAGATGTTAGCTATATCGGCTATCAATCAGATTCATTTTTGGTTGAAACAGCTATTTTTAAATTATGGTTTGAGTTAAATGCTACTAATGAATTAACTACTGTAAACGTAAATGCAAAACAATTAACAAATTATATTTCTTCAATAGATGCGATGAAAACGGAAAAAATTACAAACGGTGAGCTTAAAAAAGCAGCATGTTGCAATCTTTCCGAAGCATTCACCACCAACTCATCCATTGATGTAAATTACAGCGATGCCATAACTGGTGCAAAGGAAATTAAATTGCTTGGTTTAAGTGGTACATATATTCAAAATACTATAGAAAACCAACCGTTTTTGCGTGGCATTACTTCGTCATTTGGATTAGATAATATTCCAGCACCATGGATAAAATCTATCTCTATTTCTAAAGGTACGCCAAGCGTTCGTGCTGGTTACGAAGGTATTTCTGGCTCAATGAATGTGGCTTTAAAAAACGTCGAAAATGAAAAGCAAAAATTATTCTTTGATGTATTTGGAAGCTCTGATGCACGCATCGAAACCAACCTTATTATCAATCATAAAATAAAAGAAAAAATGGGAACAACGTTGTTTTTCAACGGCGCATTTCGACCCATAAAAATGGACAATAATAAAGATGGTTTTTTAGATCAACCATTGCTTAAGCAATATAATTTTGTCAATAGTTGGATGTTTGCAAAAGATAAAGTGGAAGGCAATTATTTTGTTAAAGTTTTAAGCGAAAATAGAATTGCCGGACAAGCAAATTCTGCACATGTTCATCATATCGATTCGTTACCGTGGTATGCAATTAACATCAACAATAAACGTGTGGAAGCATTTGCAAAAACTGGCTTTTTAATCAATGATGAGTCTAGTATTGGAACGCAATTTTCTGGCTTTTGGCATCAGCAAAAATCAATTTATGGCAACAGAACGTACAATGCAACGCAAGGTAGTTTTACAGCTAATCTATTATATCAAACGAACATAAAAAACGATAATAATACCTTTGTTGCTGGTGCAAGTTTTGTATATGATAATGTTCTTGAAAATTTAGATTCATTGCAATTGAACTATCAATATTTTGTTCCAGGATTTTTTTCCGAATATACGTTTAAATGGAAAGATAAAATTACATTAGTGGCTGGTCTTCGATTTGATTATCATACCAAAGCAAAATTCCAGGTAAATCCAAGAATTAATTTGCGCTATCAAGCAGCAAAAAACACTACACTTAGAGTTGCCGTTGGAAAAGGATTTCGCGTGCCATTTACCTTGAGCGAAAATCAACATTTATTAGCAAGCTCAAGAGTTTTGGTATTAGATGATTTGCCAACAAAAGAAGTTGCCTGGAATTATGGAATCAGTTTATTGCAAAAATTTTCATTGAAAAACAGAGAAGGTAGTTTTAATGTAGATATTTTTAGAACTGACTTTGTACAACAACAACAAGTTGATATAGACAACACTGATGGCTTTGCGACATTATCATCATTGAATGGAAAATCAAATGCGACAAGTGTTTTAACAGAAATAAATTACGAAGTAGTAAGAGGTTTAGATGTGAAAATTGCATACAAATGGGAATTATCTAAAACTACTTACCGAACGAATTATTTACAAAAACCATTAACCAATCAACACAAAGGTCTATTGGTTTTATCTTACAAAACACCTAAACAAAACTGGCAATTTGATGTAAACATGAGTATCAATGGTAGAAAAAGATTGCCTAATAGTTTTGTTGGCGACGCAGGCAATCGATTCTCAAAAGTATATGTTTTATTGAATGCACAAGTTTCAAAAACATTTAAAAATGCTGAGATCTTTATTGGTGGCGAAAATTTGACTAACTTTAAACAACAAAATCCTATTATTGGAAGTGAGCAACCGTATGGTAAAACATTTGACACCAACCAAGTTTGGGCTCCAATTATGGGTGCTACTGTATACGGTGGCTTTAGAATTTTTATTAATTAAACAATTAAAAACAAAAATAAAATGAACAAAACAAAATCAATCGTAGCCATCATTATGGTAATGATCGTTACACTAATCGGATTTACAGCATGTAAAAGCAAATGTGAAAAAGATGGCAAATGCGAAAAAGCAAGTTGCTGTAAAGACACACCTTGTTGTGACAAATGCAACAAAGATTGCACTTCTGAAAACAAATGCTGTGATAAATGCAAAGTAGGAGAAGAAAAAGCATGTTGCAAAAAAGATAGCACTGCTTGTGGAAAAGATTCTGCTACTTGTGCTAAAACTGAAAAAGATGAATGTTGTAAAAAAGATTCGACAAAAAAGGAATAAATTTATTAATTCAAATTATTAAATAAAATGAAAAAGATAAAATTAATTCTAGTAACTACGATTACATTATTTGCAGTTACTTCTTTTGCAGCTAACAAAAAAACTGCTGCCATTTTGGTAAATGGCAATTGTGACATGTGCAAATCACGTATAGAAACAGCCAGTAAAAAAGCTGGTGCAAACACTGCATTTTGGAATGAAAAATCACATCAATTAAAACTAGAGTTTGATGCCGATAAAACATCACTCGTTAAAATTGAAGAAAGCATTTTAAAAGCTGGTTATGATACAGAAAAATTAAAAGCAACCGATAAAGCATATAAATCATTGCCAACTTGTTGCCAATACGAAAGAGAATAAAATTAAAACTGTAATATTTCTAAGAACCATCCTACTAATTAGGATGGTTTTTTATTTTTAATAAAACCAATAAAATTGGTATTTTTGTCAACTAAATTAAAATAATGAAATATCCATGAGCGTTTGCACACCAAAAGCAAATGTTTATCTGGATATTGCATGTGCGTCTATAAAAACAATAAAAAAAAACACATGAAATTCTTCAAAAATGTTATCATCTTAGTAATTGCTTTATCGTTTATATGCTTGAACATTTATGCAAAAAAAGATAAAAAAAAGAAAGATATAGATACATCTACAACTTTAATTGATACGACAAAAACCGTAGCAAAAGATTCTATCAAAAAAGAAGGAAAACCGCAATTTAAAACAATAAAAGAAGTAACAGAAAAATGTAAAAAAACGGCTGGACTTTTTCCTATTTACCAAGATACTACCACTGGAAAAACGTATATCGAAATCAGTGAAGATAAATTTGGCAACGAGTTTATTTATTTTGCAACTGTAATAGATGGTATCATCGATGCTGGTTTTGCGCGTGGTGGTTACAAAGATAATTCTGTTTTTAAAATTGAAAAATATTTTGATAGAATTGATTTCAAACTACAAAACACTAATTTTTATTTTGATAAAAATACTGAACTTTCAAAAGCAGAAAGTGCCAACATCAATCAACCGTTATTTTATTCGGAAAAAATTGCCGCATCTTCAGTAGATAATACAACCAAAAAAAGAAGTTATTTAATTGATGCTGATAATCTTTTTTTAGCTGAACAATTTACACAAGTAAAACCAACTAGAATGCCAACTGACAAGCCAGATGCATTTTCGCTTGGTGCATTGAATACGAAGAAATCAAAATACTTAGCCATCAAAAATTTTCCAAACAACACTGATATTGCTGTAGAATATATTTACGAAAATCCGTCGCCAATAAATGGTGGTACAGATGAAGTAACTGATGCGCGTTTTGTTTCGGTAAAAATGCAACACAGCATGATTGAAATGCCAAAAAATAATTTCAAACCACGTGCTGATGATCCACGTGTTGGATATTTTATTGAAAAAATAACCGAACAAACTTCTAGTTCATCCACGCCTTGGAAAGATTTAATTCACAAATGGAATTTAGAAAAACAAGACTCAACAGCGAAACTTTCTTATCCAAAAAAACCAGTTGTTTGGTGGATTGAAAAAACAACACCAAAAGAATTTCGACCAATAATAAAAGCTGCTGTTTTATCATGGAATAAAGCATTTGAACAAGCTGGTTTTAAAGGTGCTGTAGAATGTTATGAGCAAGCTGATACTTCAACTTGGGAAGCCGAAGACATACGCTACAATGTGTTGCGTTGGGTAGCTTCACCGAGACCGCCTTATGGTGGTTACGGACCAACCTTTGTAAATCCGCGCACTGGCGAAATTTTAGGAGCAGATATTATGCTGGAATTTGTGTATTTAACCAATAGAATTAATTTAGAAAAATTGTATGATATTGCTGCATTAGATAATTATTCATCATCACCTAAATTGAATTATACAAATTGCGAATTTGGCGAAACTATGCACGAAAATATTTTATCTGGTATGCAGTTTTTAAGTGCATTTAGTTTTAATGATTTAGATAAAGATGAATTCATGAAACAAGCACTCACGAATTTAGTGATGCATGAAGTTGGACATACTTTTGGGTTGAATCACAATTTTATTGCATCACAAATGAATACCAAAGAGCAAATGCAAGACAAAGAATATTGTAAAAAAAATGGTTTAACTGCATCTGTTATGGATTATACGATTGCCAATATTTCACCAGATAAAAATAAACAAGGTCTGTTTTTTGACGATCAACCTGGTGTGTATGATAGATGGGCAATTCAGTTTGGTTATATGCACGAAGAAAATGATGTAAAACTTGAAGAAGCAATTAAAAAAACAATTGCACTTTCATCCAATCCAAACTACCGGTTTTTTAACGACGCTGATGATATGCGCTCTGCAGGAAAAGGTATTGATCCACGTGCAAATTTATTTGATATGAGTAGCGACGCCATTGGTTATGCGTTAGATAATATACAAATGGTAAATGATGCATTGCCAAAACTATTAACAAAATATAGTGTTCCAGCGCAATCGTATAATGAATTGAGAAATGCCTATTTAATTTTATCTGGAAATTATGCACGTAGTTTAACTACCATTACGCGATATTTAGGTGGTGTATATGTAAACAGAACTATGGTTGGACAAGATACCACAAAACCATTTACACCAGTTTCATTAGCAGAACAAAAACGTGCGATTGCAGCATTAAATAAATTTGCATTTTCTAAAGATGCTTTCAAAGTGCCTGAAAATATTTATGCGTATTTGCAAATGCAGCGACGTGGTTTTGATATGCGAAGAGAAACGGAAGATCCAAAAATTCACGATAGAATTTTGAATATTCAAAAAACTGTTTTTGACCAAATTTTAAATCCATTGGTTTTGCAACGTGTTTCAGATTCTAAATTTTATGGAAACAAATACACTTTAAATTCAGTCTTAGCAGACATTACAGATGGTGTTTTTGCTGAAGACTTGAGTGGTGCTGTTACTAGTATTCGTCAAAATTTACAAGAAGAATATGTGAACCGATTATTGAACATTGTTGATACAAAATCATCGTATGCACACATCACAAAATCTGCTGTTTTTGGTGAAGTCACCAAAATTTTGAGTATGATGAAAAGCAGCAATAGTGCTGATATTTCTACACAATCACATCGCAAACATTTGGTGTATTTAATAAATAAGAGTTTAGAGTTAAAATAAAAAAAGAATTAAAAAACAAAATGCCTGTCAAAGTTGACAGGCATTTTTATTTAAACTGAATTATTTTATATCGTCATAATTTCTTCTTCTTTTACCACTAACATTTTATCAACTTTTGCATTGTATTCATTGGTAAGTGATTGAATTTTTTCTTCGCTATCTTTTCCAATATCTTCACTTAACCCATTTTTCACCAAATCTTTAATCATTTCGTTACCATCTTTGCGTGCGTTGCGCACAACAATTTTTGTTTGTTCACCATGATTTTTTGATTGTTTTACCAATTCTCTACGACGTTCTTCGGTCATTGGTGGAACAGTTAAGCGAATATTTTCACCATCATTTTGTGGTGTAATTCCAATATTACTCTGGAAAATGGCGCGCTCTACATCAGCAATCATTTTGCGTTCAAACGGCACAATTACCAAAGTTCTAGCGTCTAATAATTTTACACTTGCAACTTGAATTATTGGTGTTGGTGAACCATAATATTCGACAGTGATGCCACTCACCATATCTGGACTAGCTTTGCCTGCGCGCACTTTGTGCAATTCTTCTTCTAAATGTTTTAATGCTTTAAACATCGCATCTTTGGTTTCATCCAAAACCATCTGTACTTCTTCTTCCATTGTATAGAAATTTATTGAGGCAAATATAAAAAGAATTTGCTTGTTGTTACACTAAAATTAAATGTATAAGATATGGATTAAAATGATTTTAACATCAGTATTAAAAATTTCAATCTGACTTTTAATTTACGATCAACTTACCAAAGTTCCAATTTTTTCGCCTTGTAGAATGCGTAAGATATTTCCACGTTGTTTAATATTAAAAACAATAATTGGCATTTTATTTTCTTTACACAAAGCAAAAGCAGTTTGATCCATGATGCGTAAATTTTTCATCATCACCTCTTCAAACGAAATAGCATCAAATTTTGTTGCATTCGCATCTTTTTTTGGATCAGCCGTATAAATTCCATCAACGCTGGTTCCTTTTAAAATCACATCTACTTCTAATTCATTTGCACGCAACGCAGCAGCTGTATCTGTAGTAAAATAAGGATTTCCAGTGCCTGCAGCCATAATAATACAACGTCCTTTTTCCAAATGGCGCATGGCTTTTCTGCGTATGTATTGCTCACAAACTTGCGAAATATTTAATGCCGACATCAAACGCGTATATACACCTTTTGATTCTAAAGCTCCTTGCAACGCCATACCGTTTATCACAGTGGCAAGCATACCCATGTAATCACCTTGCGCGCGTTCTATGCCAATGTTTCCTGCTTGTAAGCCACGGAAAATATTTCCACCACCAACTACAATTCCAACTTCGTAACCTGCGTTTACCACTTCTTTAATTTCATCTGCAAAAATAGAAAGTGTTTCTGATTGGATGCCAAATTGTTGATCACCCATAAGTGCCTCACCGCTTAGTTTTAATAAAATTCGCTTGATTGGTTTTTCCATGTTTGGTGTATATTATTGGTTATATGTTATTAGTTATCTGTGATATTTATTTACAAACTTTGTTCAAAACACCTGTTACTACGCTATCTGCATTCTTAAATTCGTAGCCATCAAATGTTTTCATTGCATCGCACCAACTTACTGTTGGATAATAGGTATTAAAGGTTTCTTTCGTAAGTTTAAGCGTATTATTTCCTCTAGCATCTACTACGTAAAATGTACAGTTTTCACAATCTGTTTTTTTACAAGAAAAAACAAAAATTATGCTGATGGCAATAATAGCATAAAAAAATAATTTGGCTTTCATCATTTTTTTTATAAATATAAACAAAAAAAAAGAGAGATTAAAAATCTCTCTTTGTAAAATATTACGATAAAGTCACTCGCTTGAATGACACAACGGTCAAATCTTTATCGGCAGTTTTTAAATATTGTTCTACCGTTTTGCCACCATCTTTTACGAATGGTTGTGGCAATAATGTATTTTCTTTCAACATTGTATTTACTGCACCTTCAGAAATTTTGTCTAACATATTTTCTGGTTTTCCAGCAGCGATTGCTTTCTCACGAGCAATTTCTTTTTCTCGTGCTTTCATTTCGTCAGAAACACCTGAAGCATCAACAGCTACCGGATTCATTGCAGCAATTTGCATGGCAACATCTTTTCCAACAGTTGCTTTTTCTTCATTTAATGCTTGGTTTAATTGCACTAAAACACCCATTCTGTAACCCATATGAATGTAAGCAACAACGCCTTCACCTTCAACCACTTCGTATTTTTTTACTTCGATTTTTTCGCCGATTTTAGCTACTGTATCTAATAATTTATCTTTTATTGGAGCACCATCTAAAGATGCATTTAATAAATCTTCTAACGTTCTGATTCTACCAGCTAAAGCAACGTCTGCAATAGATTTTGCTAAGTTGATGAAGTCTTCATTTTTTGCAACGAAATCTGTTTCTGAGCTTAAGTTTACAGCGCAGCCAAACTTTCCATCTTCAGATGTAAGTGCAATTACCACGCCTTCATTTGCTTCTCTGTCTGCACGGTTAGCAGCGATTTTTGCGCCTTTTTTTCTTAAATAATCGATTGCAGCTTCGAAATCACCGTTTGTTTCTACTAATGCTTTTTTGCAGTCCATGATGCCTGCGCCAGTTTCTTGTCTAAGTTTATTTACATCTGATGCACTTATTGTTACAGTTGACATATTAATTTAATTTGAAAATTTGAAATAATTTTTATTCTCGAAGTCCATTTTAAACATTATATAGATATGAGTAAAATGAGTTAATTTGAAATGAAAAAAGTAATAAATTTTTACTTATTACTTACTACTTTTTTCTTTTTTCATCTTGAATTATTCTGCTGCTTCAGCTACTGCTTTTGCGTCTGTTTCTGTTTTAGTTTCAGCTTCTTCTTTATCTTTTTTACGTTCAGCTAAACCTTCTTTAATTGCTTCTACTAAGTAGTTTGTAATTAATTGGATTGATTTAGTAGCATCATCATTTGCTGGAATTGCAAAGTCAACTTTAGTTGGATCGCTATTTGTGTCCACAACACCAATTGTTTTGATACCTAAATTTTTAGCTTCTGCTAAAGCGATATGTTCGTGTGAAATATCCACTAAAAATAAAGCAGCAGGAATTCTTGGTAAGTTTTCAATACCACCTAATACTTTATCTAATTTTTCTTGTTGACGACCTAACATCAATCTTTCTTTTTTGGTGATGTTATTTAAAGCGCCATCGCCTAATAATTTTTCAATGCTTTGTTTTTTCTTGATTGATTTACGGATAGTAACGAAATTCGTCAACATACCACCTAACCAACGCTCTGTAACGAAAGGCATGTTTACTTGTTTAGCAGCTTCTTGAACAATTTCTTTCGCTTGTTTTTTAGTTGCTACAAATAATACTTTACGACCAGATTTTGCAATAGAACGCAATACAGAAGCAGCTTCTTCTAGTTTTTCTTGTGTTTTATTTAAATCAATAATATGAATTCCTTTACGTTCCATAAATATATATGGTAACATTTTCGGATTCCATTTTTTCTTTAAATGTCCAAAGTGAACTCCTGCGTCCAACATTTCTTGCTGAGATATTTTAGATACTGACATATTATTCTTATAAATTTTTGAAGATTAACGTTTACTGAATTGGAAGCTTTTACGTGCTTTTTTCTTACCAAATTTCTTGCGTTCTACCATTCTAGAGTCACGAGTCATTAAGTTTTCTGCTTTTAAAGCTGGCTTCACCGATTCGTCATTTTTTACCAATGCACGTGCAATGCCTAAAGAAATAGCTTCTGCTTGTCCTTTAATACCACCACCTTTTACATTTACAGTGATGTCAAATTTATCGATAGATTCTGTAACGTTTAATGGTTTGATTGCTCTATCTACTAATTGTTTTAAAGAAATATACTCTTTAATGTCTTTGCCATTTACGATAAAAGTACCTTTGCCACTTTTTAAATAAACGCGTGCAACTGCAGTTTTACGACGACCTAATCCGTTGATTGTTTCCTTTGCCATTATTATATGTTGTTAAATTTTAAAACTTCTGGTTTTTGTGCTGCATGTGGATGATCTGTACCTGCAAACACATGTAATTTTTTGAACATTGCTCTACCTAAACGCGTACGTGGCAACATGTGACTGATTGCGTTTTCTAAAACGAATTCAGGTTTTTTAGCCAATGCAATTTTTGGAGTCATAAAACGTTGACCACCTGGATAGCCAGTATGACGAACGTAAACTTTGTCTGTTAATTTTTTACCAGATAAGTGCACTTTTTCTGCATTGATGATAATTACATGGTCACCAGCATCGAAATGTGTTGTGTACGATGGTTTGTTTTTACCTTGTAAAATTTTTGCAATTTCAGATGAGATTCTACCTAATGTTTGGTTTTCTGCATCTACGATGTACCATTTATGCACTACAGTGCTTGGCTTGGCAACTTGTGTTTTGTAACTTAATGTATCCACGATGAGTTATTTTTTCGTATTCTAAAAATTGTTCCAATTCTACTTTCTTTTCAAATTGGAGTGCAAAAGTAATTATCTAAACACGAAAAACAAACTTTTTTGCAAAAATAATTTCAATCAATTTTGCATAAACCGTTGATTTACAGTAAAACTTTAGTATTAATTTTTTATTAAGGAAGATATTTCTCCATAAATTCTTTACAATATTGCTTGATTTCGTTTCTGGTATTTTGAAATGCGGTGTGTATTTCCAGTTCTGTTCCTTTTATTTTTGATGGATCTGAAAAATTATGATGCAGCATTTTTGCATTGCTCGGAAAATAAGGACACACTTCTTTGGCATGATCGCAAACGGTAATCACGAAATCAAAATCAATAGCTCTATATTCTAAGATATTATTTGACGTATGATGCGAAATATCAATTCCATCTTCTTGCATAATTTTAATTGCCATTTTGTTTAATCCGCGTGTTTCCACACCAGCGCTATAAATATTGGCTTTATCATTTGCAAAACGCACCAAATAACCATGCGCCATTTGGCTGCGACAGCTATTACCAGTACAAAGCACTAAAATATTTTTTTTCATGTTAGAATTATTATTTGCTCTTACTTAAATTTATTTTGTTGTTTCAACGCAAAATTTACAAGTAATATCAATGCTGGTACTTCAATTAATGGTCCAATTACGGCTGCAAACGCTGCACCAGAGTTGATGCCAAATACTGCAATAGCCACCGCAATTCCTAATTCAAAATTATTGCTTCCAGCAGTAAATGCAATGGTTGTCGTTTCTTTGTAATTGCCTTTAAATCTCTTAATTAAATAGAAGGTAGAAAAGAACATTATTCCAAAGAAAAATAATAATGGAATAGCTATTCGAATAACATCTAATGGAATTTGCACAATCAATTTTCCTTTTAGACTAAACATCAAAACAATAGTTAGCAACAAAGCAATTAATGTAATTGGACTAATTGCTGGAAGAAATTTTGTGCTGTACCATGTTTCGCCTTTCCATTTTATAAAAAGAAAACGAGTAATCATACCACCAAAAAACGGAATACCTAAATAAACTAATACGCTTTTTGTAATTTGCCACATACTAATCGTTACTTTGTATCCTTTTATGCCAATTATTGGCGGCAAAAATGTAATAAAAAACCAAGCATAAGTGCTGTAAAATAAAATTTGCATAATACTATTAAATGCTACTAAACCAGCTGCTAATTCATTGTCGCCTTTTGCTAAATCATTCCAAACTAAAACCATAGCTATACAAGGTGCTAATGCGATTAACATTAAACCAGTATAATATTCCGGAAAGTTATGCATAAAGATAACTGCCAAAATAAACATCACCGTTGGACCAACAATCCAGCTTTGAAACAAACCTAATAGCAGTACTTTTGGATGATTAAAGAGTTCGCCTAATTTTTCGTATTTCACTTTTGCTAACGGTGGAAACATCATTAAAATTAAACCGACAGCCAATGGAATGTTGGTAGTTCCAGTATTAAATTGATTAATAAAATTAGATGATTCTGGAATAAAATATCCAATTGCAATACCAATAAACATGGCTGTAAAAATCCAAATAGTTAAGTATCTGTCGAGGAAGTTTAATTTTTTAGTTGTTTCCATTTTTTAAGATTGTTTAATCTGCATTTTGATTCCTTTTTTAACAACAACTACTACCTGGTGTGCAACAAGCCGTTTTTTCAGTTTGTAAATCAGCCATATTCACTTTTAATTTTTCTGGTGGAATTCCGCATTTATCTTGTGCCAGACAATTGGTTTGTTTAGTAGTTAAAATAAAATTTTCTCCATCGAAATCTAAGCCATATTTTCCAATAGTATCTGACTGATATTCTACTTCAATTTCTAAATCTTCAATTCCTAACGTTTTTTCGGAAAGCGAAATAATATTTAATAATTTTTGTGGTTTCAAACGATGGTCAGTATCGTTTGCATTCCATAACTGAAAGTTGACTACTTTTTCGTTACGAACAGTGCCGCCACAATCAATGAAATGTTTGGTAATTAAACCAACTTCGGTTACATGAAAATGTGCAGGAACCATAGTGCCATCAGCTAATTTGAAGTTTACATCGTTTAGCTGTTGTAATTGATTTTTAATTTGGGAAAGTTTCATTTTTGTTATTTTTTTTGATTTATAATTTGTTTGCGATTTATCGTGCCACGATAATCGTGGCACGAATTAGCAGCATGATTGTTTTAGTTTTGCTTCGATAGATTTGTCGATAAATTGTTTCATTAGTTTTTCCATTTTAGAAAAAGTTTTCCAGTTGATGCAATAGCACACATTTTTTCCTTCAATTTCACCTTTTATTAAATCGCTGTTTTTTAATTCTTGTAAATGTTGCGACAACGTGGTTCTGCTCAATGGTAATTCGTTGGTAATATCACCAGAAATGCAGCGATTTTCTTTTGCCAAAAACTCCAAAATGGCAATACGCGCTGGATGCGACAACAACTTTGCAAATGCTGCCAGTTCTTGTTGTTTTGGTGTAAAGTTTTCTATTTTAGAAATCATGTTTTAAATTTATTATTTGACTTATGACGTAAACATACGTCAAATGTAAGCATAGTTTTTTGAATTGTCAAAAAGATAAATACAGTGAAATTCTTCCAGTATTAAAAACTCTTTTAATCTCTATTTCTAGAACCTGTTATAAATGAAATGTAATATAATAAGGTAACTAAAGAGCCTAAAGCTGCTACTACGTACGTTGAAGCTGCCCATTTTAAAGCGTTTTTTGCCTTTTCATGCTCTTGTGTTGGCATGATACCTGCACCATCTAACCATTTTAAGGCACGTGCAGAAGCATCAAACTCAACTGGCAAAGTTACAAATGAGAATATGGTTGTTAATGAAAACAAAATAACACCAATAAGAAGTAATGTAGTGTTGCCTTTATAAGCCAATAATATACCTGCTAAGATAACCCATTGTACATACATAGCACTGAAATTTACTGCAGGCACTAATTTTGATCGCAAACCTAACCATGTGTAAGCGCGTGCGTGTTGCACTGCATGACCACATTCGTGCGCAGCTACTGCTGCAGCAGCCACATTGGCTTGTGCATAAACCCAATCACTTAAGTTTACCGTTTTATCTGCAGGATTGTAGTGGTCTGTTAATTGTCCTGGAACTGAAATAACTTGTACATCTGTAATTCCATTTTCGTGTAACATGCGTTCTGCAATTTCTTTTCCTGTAAGGTTTAATGGTATTTGTGAGTACTCTTTAAATCTGCGTTTTAGTGTGCTGCTTACTAACCAACTCACAGCCATAATGATAATCGATATTAAATAAATGCCATTCATTCCCATAATTTTTACTTTTTATACTTTTTTTAATACTGAACTGAAAAATAATACTTTTTCTCCAAATCTATTTCCAATTTCTGTTTTTAATGCAACATCGTTAACAGCAATATGTGTGTTGAAAGTTCCAATATCTTCAAAAATAAATTGCAGACAATAGGTAATTCCATCTGTATTATCATCATTTAACAATTGAAATAATTCTTTGTTCAGCTTTTCATCAGAAAAATAATTCTCTATGAATAACTTAAACGATTTAGTCATTTCTAAATCTACTTTAAAGGTGGTGTTATATAATATCATAGTCGTAAGTTATAAGTCGTGAGTCATGAGTCATCTGAAAATAGGTGTTAGAAACAATAATTTATAACACATAATAAATCGTTAATTTATATCACCACGTAATTTACGGTAGCGTTTTCTGGCTTCGATGGCGAATGTGCTGTCTTTGTATTCTAAAATAATTTTTTCATACATTGCTTTTGCTTTTTCGACGTCTTTTTTATACGTTTGATAGATTTCACCTAAATAAAAAACAGCATTGTCGGCTAAAATATCGGTTGCATAATTATCTGCGATTTTTTGCAAATAACTCATCGCTTTATCGTAATGCTGTCTGTCTTTTTCAATTTTATATTTCAGAAACAAAATATCATCATCTAGTGAAGAACCTACATAATTTTTAGCAATTTCATTCAACGTATCTTCAGCTTCATCTAATTTATTTTGATAGCGCAACAAATCTGCTTTGGCAAATTTCAGCATTGGAAAGTCAATAGAATCGGTATTTAAATTATCTAAAATAAAAACCGATAAATCAATTGCATCATTTGAAATTAATTCAGAAGTTGATGCTTTCAAGATTTTTAATTGTGTTTGAGACCACTCGAAATCGCCTTTATAATAGGCAAGTTTGGCGTTTCTAAACTTTGCATCTTCACCAATTGGATTTCCTTTTTGCTCTTTTTCTACTTGTGTATACAACAAAATACTTTCCCAAGGCTGGTCGGCAATTAAATAATAATCACCTAAATATAATTTCGATTTCGCCAACAAATCTTTATACGTTCTTGAATTTTCAACAATTGGCGTTAACAAAGAAATTGCAGTATCAATTTCGTGAATATACAGCGCTTCGAGTTGTGCTAATTCTATAGTTGCATTTGTTGCAGTGTACTTATTTTTATAATCATTAATAAAGTTTTGATACGTTTGTTTTAATGAAATTAAATCAGCGTTTGTATAGTTTGGCGAATTGACTAATTTATCGCGTTTTACATTAATCAATTCAAGATTTGCATCGACAAAATTTCTGAACTTTGCACCTTTATTTACGACATATTGATAACCGTTAATTGCTACATCGTAGTCTTTTTGTTCCGCAGCAGACTTGGCAATGCGAATTACATTTTCGCCGTCTTCATTGCGCAGTACATCGAGTGATTTTGCCTGTAACAATGCACCATCAAAATCGTTGCGCTGCATATACAACCAAACCAATAAATCCTGATAAACATATTGCGATTTGTTGGCTTGCGTACGTTTCAATAATTCTTTTTCCAACGCATCTTTTTGCTTTTCATCTTTCAATGCTTTTTGCAAACCACTTTCAATGACAGATAATTCATTTTCTTTGTAAGGTGCTTCATCTAAATAAGCTTGCATCATACTATTGAAATCATTTTTCAATAAATACAAATTTGCCATTTCCAAATTAAATGCGCCTTTATCTTTCAGAATATCTTTTCCTTTTAGGTATGTTTTTTGTGCAAAATCGATTTGATTAATTTCGATAAATTTTTGAGCAACTTCATTAATATTATAACGATCTGGTTTTAATTCTTTAATGGTTTTATTGAATTGTTTTTCAGCATCTGCATCTTTGTCTTGTATTGAATATAAATTTCCCAAATCCAATAAATACATTGGATTTTCATCAGATTGTTTATATAAAGTTTTAACTGCTTTTTCAGCTTTTTCAAATTGTTTTAATTGTATTAAAAGTTTTAGATATTCCTGATAATACTCATCTGGATTTATTTTAACTAAATCTTCAAAATATTCGGCTGCTTTTTCATATTCGCCATTTTGTAAAAACTGACGTGCGAGAAATGCATCGTAATCACCATCTTGTGCAAACGAAGATGCACCAACAAAAAGAAATAATATGCAAAGTATTTTTTTCAAGGTTTGATTTTGTTTTTTGTGCCACGAATTACACGAATTTACGCTAATTATTTTTCTATATTAAACTTATCAAAAATAGTGCTAAAAAGGAATTATTTTTGGTGAATTATTGTTATTAAGCAAATGAAAAAATATTTAAAAGAAATAGTTTTTAGTGTGCATGTAATATTATTTGCTATTTGTTTGATTCCGTTTTGTTTTCATAATGATACACTTAATAATTTAGCTATTGCGTTATTGGTCATTAATTTTCTAGTTCTAATTTGGAATATTATTTATTTTTTTGAAAGCAATTTTTTTCAATTCTCAATAATAATTTCTGCTTTATTCATTTTTATATTTTATCCATTATGGCTAAGAGATATTGCAGAAAAGAAAGAGATTGACAAATGTTCCATTGAGTTAAATATTGCTTTAGATACAGTTATCTCACATCCTAATCGAGGAAAAAGCAATGCATGCGATAGATTAGAAGCACATTATTTTGTTAAAGGTGTTCATTATAACTTTGGACATAGCGTTGACTATAATAGTGGTTTTAAAAAAGGTGATTCTGTATCTATAGTTTATTCTTGTAAGTATCCTGAAATAAATAGAATGTTATTTTATTCAAGCAAAGATTCGAGTTGGCATTATGAAGAAAAAAGATAATTTGGGTTTGATTCTAAAATGAACAACCATTTATCTCAAATAAAAAGATCCTGAAACAAGTTCAGGATGACAGCGTCGCGGCACTGTGTCGCTGTCATTCCGTCCAGGAATTTTGGGATTGTTTCGATATCTACTTTTTACATTTTAGCTGATCTAAATAAAACTAAACTTTATTTTTTATAAATAAAATTGCAAATCCAACACCAGCACAATTGGCAACAATATCAAATACATCAAAACTTCTATTTTGTATGAATGAAGAACCTTGAACATATTCGATTAATATTCCTTGACACACACACAAAATAGCAGCTATTACAAGTTGTTTCTGATTAGTTAAAACAGTCTGTTTAATTCCATAAAGTATTAATAGAAACAAAATGAAATAGAGTGCTGCATGCACTATTTTATCAAAATAAATCTTATCGAGCCAGTCTTCTTTTGGCAATGTATTTCCTGGCAAAAAGCACAGAAAAAAAATAATTCCAGACCATACTATGGCTGGAATTAATCGTTTTATAATTTTTGAATTGCAATTCATATGTAGAACTTTTCTAAAATTTTAAACTTTAGAAAAGTTGGCATTCGATTTAACCAATCAATGCTTGGTAAGCTGCAGCATCTAATAAATCTGCAATTTCTTCAGGATTGGTGATTTTAATTTTAATCATCCAGCCATCTTCGTAAGGTTTGCTGTTTACCAATTCTGGTTTGCTTTTCAGTACTTCGTTAAATTCTAATACTTCACCAGTAATTGGCATAAACAAATCAGAAACTGTTTTAACTGCTTCTACAGAGCCAAAAATATCATTTTTTGCTACTGTATTTCCAACGCAATCAATGTCAACATAAATAATATCGCCTAATTCGCCTTGTGCAAATGCTGTAATTCCTATTGTTGCGGTGTCACCTTCAACACGCAACCATTCGTGTTCTTTTGAATACTTTAATTCTACTGGAATGCTCATGTTATTTTTTTTTACGAAAATAAGATTTTTATTTCATTTCGCGCAAAGAACGCAAAGAAATAAAGATACAACGTTAGCATCTTTTATGGTGTTAATGAGAAACGGAAAGTGATGCCTCCACGATGTGTACGTGTTGGATAAGATGCTAAGGTTGCAGGAATTGTTTTTCTGAAATCGTAGAAAACACGCACGTTTAGTTTATTGTTGATGACATAATCTATTGTAGTTGCTAATGAGATAGATTTTTGTCCACGTGTTGGTTCTGCAATATTTTGATCTAATCTGTAGTTAATCGTTTTATCATCACGATAAGAAAAATCTGCACGTAAATTCACGTCATTGTTTAGCACAATTCGTTTGCCTTTAATTTTAAATGGCAATTTAAATTTTGCTAATTTATAACCAACAGCAGCAACATATTCTGTGGAATGTGTTTCTGTCAATTTATAATCTAGCAAACTCAATCCAAGTGTACGCGATTTTCTAAATTCAAAATTTGTTATTAAACTATTTTTCCAGGAAATTTCAACACCTAATAATGGTGATAATTGTTCCGTAATATTTACTTGTGGAATGGAATAATATGCATAGAAGTTTCCATTTATAGAATCCAGATTTTGTGGCACGAAATACAAATCTTCATTGTAGTAACCAGGTTGACCAATGTAGTTTAAGTTTGTAACATAAGAACCAACACTAAATGTTGATGTATAACCGTGCGTGATATTAAAAGATGTAAATAATTTTTGACCCCATTTTGTTTTGGCAAAACCATTGTATGAAATTCTCCAATTGGGCAATGGCAATGTTTTTAATGGATTTAATTTCACTTTGTTTGGATCTCTACCTGTGTAAGCAGCAATTAGAGATGGCACCAAAACATCTTGTGAAAATGGACCGTAACCTTCTTTAAAATTTGGCAATTTAATAGAATCATTTTCATAAATTCCAATTGATTTTGGATTTGCATCACCAAATTTCTGTGAATATTGTTCTCGTAAAGTTTCAAAATTTCTGAATGCTTCGCTGAAATTATTCGCATCAATTTTATCGAAAATAGTGTTTATCATTAAAAACGAAATCGACATATTTCCGTTTACCGTTGGTGTTAAATGTTGAAAAGGTCCATCAGCCGTGGTTTTTTTGAAGAATTCTGTATAGTTTTCGCCTTGTGTTTTTTGCAGAGAAATCTCTACTCGCAAATCTCGAATTGGTTCTAAGGTTACACGCAAATTAAACGATTTTTGTTTAGTTTGAATGAACTGATAATTCATCGTAGTATCGTTTGAAATCCAACCTTTAGACGCAATATTATTTAACCAATTCGTATCTTTTTGAGCACCAAACAAAAATGCGCCACCTGGTGCGTGTTGTTTAAAATCTGTTCCTAACATTAATGGTGAAGGCGTAAAACCTGGCAAAATAGTGCTTCGTTTTACATCGTAACTAATTGAAGCACGTTGTAACATTAACAACGGTCTAAATACATATTGCAGTTTTGGATTTTCAGGAATTGCCAATTGTTTTTTCGTCAACTTCATCTGACGTAAATCATTTTTTAATTGTTTTTTCTGATCTACTAATAATTTGATTTGGTCTTTTGAAACCGACGTGTCTTTTTCTGCTTTTTCTATTTCTTCAATTTTCTTTTGAATATCTTCTTTCTTTTTAGTTATAGCTTGCAGAGCAGCTGCATCTTGAGATTTATACTTTGCATAATCATCAGCATATTGCTGTTTAGATTTTGTTGGCGATGTTAATGTGTAAGG
>CALLKF010000098.1 GCA_938008535.1 uncultured Saprospirales bacterium
AACCAAAAAAATATTTGATGGTGCTTCTAATGATTTTAAAGAACGCAAAATTATTATTGCTTTTGAATATTGGAATTAATTAAAATCTGGATTTTGCGATTTATTTAATATTAAACTCATGGCTCTTTCTGAAATTGCCGTAATACTTAAACTCGGATTTACACCAGGATTTGCTGACATCATGCTGCCATCGCAAACCATCATATTTTTATAGTTAAATACGTTGTTGTTTTTATCAATTACACCAGATTGAGCATCTTTTCCCATACAGGCACCACCTAAAATATGTGCCGTTGTTGGAATACCAAATAATGTTTCTGTGCTCATGACCATGGCTTTGCCATTAACTATCTTTTCTACTTCATGAGCTAATTCTTGTGCTTTTGGATTGAATGCTGTTGGTGCTGGACCATTATCCATATTTGTTTTCATTCTACCAAATGGAGCACGTTTAAAACGCAAAGTTGAATCTATACTTTCCATATACAATAATATCTGACTTCGTTTGCTCCAATCATCAATAAAAAATGCTTTAAAGTTTCCAATTGGATGCATGACAAAATCTTTCATCATATTAAAAAATCGAATAAAAATATTTTTTCCTTGCACCATTGGCGCCATAAATATTCTCCAAAATCCAGAACCTTCAGAATATTTTACAGGTTCAATATGTCTGCTTTCATCAATGTTGATGATAGAACCAATTGCGATGCCTTCAGAAAAAACGGTGTCTTTTTCAAATGATGTAACTGCAATTAAACTTTCTGAATTGGTACGCAAACCAGACCCAACTGTATCTGATAAATTTGGCAAACTAGTTTCTTTTAAGTTCAATAATAAATCAACTGTACCTAAAACACCACCAGCAAAGATGACACCTTTTGCTTTTACACTTCCTTTTTTTGGAAAAAAATTCGACAATGAATCTTTGAATTTAATTTCGTAGCCATCGCTTCCGTCTGCGTTTAATGGTTGAACATCGTAGACTATTTTTTCTGCTAAAATTTCTGCACCTAATTGTTGTGCTAAGTATAAGTAATTTTTATCGAGTGTATTTTTTGCATTGAATCGACATCCAATCATGCAACCACCACACAAATTACAACCTGTTCTATCTGGACCTTTTCCATCAAAGTATGGATCTTTTACAGTTACATCTGGTTTACCAAAATAAACTGCAACATTTGTTTTATCAAATGAATCTGGTCGACCAATATTAATGGCTAGTTGCTGCATTACTTTATCACTTTTGCTCATGTACGGATGACGTTCAGCACCTAACATTTTTAAAGAAACATCATAAAATGGTTTTAGATTTTCTTCCCAATTTTCTAATCCATTCCAATGACCTGAATTAAAAAATTCTGATTTTGGAATTGGTAATGTATTTGCGTATACTAATGAGCCACCACCAACACCAACACCACTCACGATGGCAACATGACGATAAAAAGTAAGTTTAAATAAACCTTGTAAACCAAGACTTGGCATCCACATCCATTTGCGTAAATTCCAATTAGATTTGGCAAAATCTTCTGGTTTATTAAACCATTTTCCTTTTTCAATCACTAACACTTTATATCCTTTTTCGGATAATCGCAAAGCCGAAACTGAGCCACCAAAACCACTACCGATTATTACGTAGTCGTAATCAAATTGTTGATTTGCCATAATTGTATTTAAAATTTACAATCGACAATTTACGGTTTACAATTGAAATATAAAATGAATTTGAGATAAGAAATAAAAGTCGAATTAATAAAACTTTTAAACAGGAAAACAAAGACAGATTTTAAAACAACTCGCCTTGTTCTGGTTCTGGTTTATCTTTCAGATTCGTGATTTCAAAATCTATATCAAAATTAATGGCTTGTTCGTCGTCGTCGTGTGCGCTTTCAATCATTTTCACTTCTTTAATCGTTCCACCACACAATTTATTTCCAATGGCTTTCCAACCTTTTACTTCAATAAATTCTGAAAGATTTACGGTTTCTGCTTCGCCAACTTTTCCTTTTCCTAAATCCATTTTATACTCAATAGTTGGATTGGAAAACAAGGTTGCAAAAACAAGTTTTGCATTATTTTCATCAGAAATAAAATTGTATTTAGTATCTATGGTATTGGTTTCAATATTGAATCGTTTTACAAAATTGCATTTTTTTGCATCAGAATAATGCACCGCAGAAATAGTTGTTGTAGGATATAATTTATCAATCACCACAATATCATTCATCACATATCGATTGGTTAATTCAAAATTGGTTAGGTAATATTCGCCGTTTTTCAAGACCACCAAAATTTTATCTTCATTTTGGAAAGTGCCTAAATATCTGCCACGTTTGTCAATATTTAAACGACCAACAGTATCATCTAACCAAATTTCGACACCACCTAAAGTTGTTCTGCCTTTTGTTTTTTGCTCAACTTTTTTAACTGGATATTTGGTTACAATGTTTCCATTTGAGCTTCTTCCTTTGATATCTAAATTGAAAAAATCAAATTCAAAAACTTTGTTACGTGCACTGCAAGTTGGCGACAACACCACATTACAAGCTTCTGCTTCGCCGTTAGGATTCACAGAAAAATATAATATTTTAGATTTTGGATTTCCTTGTGTAATTGGATATTCTTTATCTCGCGTGATTGAAGTTACATTAAACCGTTTTGCATAACTGGTGCCTGATTTTCCATCTAAATACACACAATTATACGTTGTTCGTTCATCGCTTTTTTTCCAAACAGCAACGTGAATAATATCTTTACCAACAAATATTTTTTCTGCATTACGCACCACTTTCATCGTGCCATCTTTCATAAAGGCAATAATATCATCGATATCTGAACATTCTGAAACTAATTCTTCTTTCTTCAAATCTTTGCCAAAGCCAATAAAACCTTCTACTCTATTAACATATAACTTTTCATTGTTGGCTGCAACTTGTTTAATTTCAACCGTATCAAAAATGGCAATTTCTGTTTTTCGTTCTCTTCCTTTTCCGTATTTTTTTAATAAATCTTCAAAGTATTTTATAGCATATTTAGTTAATGATTTCAGATTTTTCTTTGTCTCTTCCATCGCATCTTCCAAACCTTTAATCAATTCATCAGCTTTCTTTTTATCGAATTTAGAAATGCGTTTGATTTTTATTTCTGTTAAGCGTTCAATATCTTCTGTGGTTACTTCACGCATCAACAGTTTTTTATGTGGCTCTAAACCTTTATCTATTGCAGTGATGACACCTTGCCACGTTTCTTCTTCTTCAATATCGCGATAGATTTTATGTTCGATAAATATTTTTTCTAAAGAAGAAAAATGCCATTTATCTTCAAGTTCTTGTAAGTTTATTTCAAGTTCTCGTTGTAATAATTTTACCGTTAAATCTGTTGAATATTTCAACGCTTCGGTAACACCAATAAAATGTGGTTTATCTTTAATAATTACGCATGTATTTGGTGAAATAGACATTTCACAATCAGAAAAAGCATACAACGCATCAACAGTTACGCTTGGAGAAATATTTGGTTGCAACTCTATGAAAATTTCAACATGTTTTGCAGTATTATCCGTAACTTTTTTAATTTTAATTTTACCTTTTTCATTAGCTTTTAAGATAGAATCAATTAAATCTGTTGTGGTTGAACCAAACGGAATTTCGGTAATACGCAATGTTTTTTTATCTACGATTTCAATTTTTGCACGAACTCGAATTCTTCCACCACGCTTGCCGTCATTATATTCTTTAACATCAACCAAACCACCAGTTAAAAAATCAGGAAAGATTTCGAAGGTTTCTTTTCGTAAGTATTTTATAGATGCTTCAATTAATTCACAAAAATTATGTGGCATCACTTTCGTTGATAAACCAACAGCAATACCTTCTGCGCCTTGTGCTAATAACAATGGAAATTTTACCGGAAAATTTACTGGTTCGCGTTTTCTACCATCGTATGAAACTTGCCATTCTGTTGTATCTTCATTGAAAACTACATCTAACGCAAATTTTGATAAACGTGTTTCAATATAACGCGGTGCTGCAGCACTGTCACCTGTTCTGATGTCGCCCCAATTTCCCTGACAATCGAGTAATAAATCTTTTTGTCCAATGTTTACAATGGCTTCGTTGATACTTGCGTCGCCGTGTGGATGATATTGCATAGTGCTACCAATTACATTGGCAACTTTGTTGAAACGACCATCGTCCATTTCTTTTAATGCATGTAAAATTCTGCGTTGTACTGGTTTTAAACCATCATATATTGCAGGCACGGCGCGTTCTAAAATTACATACGATGCGTAATCTAAAAACCATTCTTTATACAAACCATCGACCATGGTTACATGGTTTTCGTGGTGCTCGTGTTCTTGTTCTGACATTTTTTTTTGTTTGTCTATTTAAAATTTATTCAGATAAAAATTAATCAATTAATACTGGTTCGTCTTTTTCTACTTTCAGATTATCAATAATAAATACTTGTCGGTCTGGTGTGTTTTTTCCCATGTAATATTCTAACAGTTGTTCGATGCTTTGGCTGCTTTTTAGTAATACGGGTGCTAAACGAATATTTTCAGAAATAAAATCTTCAAACTCGTGTGGTGAAATTTCGCCTAAACCTTTGAAACGTGTAATTTCTGGTTTGCCTTTTAATTTTTCTATCGCTGCTAATTTTTCTTGTTCTGAATAACAATAGATGGTTTCTTTTTTATCACGAATTCGGAACAGTGGTGTTTCTAAAACATATAGGTGTCCTTTTTTTACTAATTCAGGAAAAAATTGCAAGAAAAAAGTCATCAATAATAATCGAATATGCATGCCATCAACATCAGCATCTGTTGCAATTACCACATTATTGTAGCGTAGATTTTCCACATCTTCTTCAATATCTAACGCATGTTGCAATAAATTAAACTCTTCGTTTTGATAAACAATTTTTTTGGTCAAACCATAACAATTTAACGGCTTTCCACGCAATGAAAAAACTGCCTGAGATTCTGGATTTCTCGCTTTTGTGATAGAGCCAGAAGCCGAATCACCTTCGGTAATAAATAAAGTTGTTTTCTGATGATTTTGATGTTTTTCATCAGTATAATGTATGCGACAATCTCTTAGTTTTTTGTTGTGCAAGTTTGCCGATTTTGCTCGTTCATTTGCTAATTTTCTGATACCTGATAAATCTTTTCGTTCGCGTTCTGATTGTTGAATTCGTTTCAGCAAAGCATCAGCAACCGTTGGATTTTTATGTAAAAACGGATCTAAATTATTTTTGATAAAATCGTTGATAAAACCTTTCATTGTTGGTCCATCCATCCACATATTTTGAGAACCTAATTTCGTTTTTGTTTGCGATTCAAAAACAGGTTCTTGCACACGAACAGAAATTGCACCAACAATTGCCTGACGAATATCTGATGCCTCAAATTGTTTTTTATAAAACTCGCGAACTGTTTTTACAATTGCTTCTTTAAATGCAGTTAAGTGCGTGCCACCTTGTGTTGTATATTGTCCGTTGACGAACGAATAATATTCTTCGCCATATTGATTATTGTGTGTGATGGCGATTTCAATATCTTTATCTTTTAAATGAATAATTGGATAACGCAATTCTGCTTCATTCGTTTTTTTGATCAACAAATCTTTTAAACCATCTTTAGAAACAAATTTTTGTCCATTGTAATTCATTGTTAAACCAGCATTCAAGTAAGCATAGTTCCACAATTGCTCGTCAACAAATTCTGATAAATAAGTATAATTTTTAAAGATTGAATTATCAGCAACAAACACCATTTTTGTTCCGTTGCGTTCAGTTGTTTTTTCTATTTTATGATCTTTAATTAATTCGCCTTTATCAAATTCTGCGCGTTTAAGTTGTCCGTCGCGAATAGATTCTACGATAAAGCTCGTTGAAAGTGCATTTACTGCTTTGGTACCAACACCATTTAAACCGACTGATTTTTGAAACGCAACGGAATCATATTTTCCACCAGTATTAATTTTAGAAACGCAATCGATTACTGCACCCAATGGAATTCCGCGACCATAATCGCGGACAGTAACGGTTTTATCTTTTATTTCGATGTCGATTTGCTTTCCGTTTCCCATCACAAACTCATCGATTGAGTTGTCAATAATTTCTTTCAATAAAACGTAAATTCCATCGTCAGGTGAAGTACCATCGCCTAATTTGCCGATGTACATACCTGGTCGCAAGCGTATGTGTTCTTTCCAATCAAGTGATCGAATATTATCTTCGGTATATTGAGCTTCAGCCATAAAATAGTTGTGAGTTATTAGTAATTAGTTGAAAGTATTATTAGATACTTCAGCAACAAGCAAATATATTATTCTGAAAATGGAAAACTTAAATGATTTTTCCACATGGTTGAATAAAATAAAAAATAAGATAAAATGCAGTAAAAGTTATTTAATAGTATATAAATAACCAAGTGATAAGCTAAAGTTACAATTGTAAGCATTTGGCAAACCGCTGTTTTTTTTAGCGGTGCTTAAAAAGCCAGCATTATGACGTGCCAACACTTCTATCCAACCTTTACCTACTTTAACGTTAACACCTAAACCTGAAGTGATACCAACATCTAAGCGATTATCATTTTTAGTAAAAATGTATTTTATATTGGTTGATTCTCTGCTCGTTTTATCTACTTGTGTAGATGTTTGTGAATAACCACCAGCCCAATAAGCTAAATATGGACCTAATTGTATTACTGCTTTTACTTTATCATTACCAAATCGTGCAACAGCTAAAAGTGGAATTTGAATATAATTCAACACTTGTTTATTGAAATATTTAGCAGAATCAACAGAAGCTTTCCAAGCTTGTCCTTTTTGAGAAAATTCAATTTCTGATTGAAAACCAATGAATTTATTAAAGTCAATTCTAAGCATTGCAGCGATATCTGAGCCAAGATTTACGCTGTTTTTAAATCCAGTTGGTGTTTCAAATTTCCTGAGATGTGCAACATTCATTCCTGCACGAGCGCCAGCTAAAACACCAACTTCAGCAAAAGAAGAAGTTGTTAATAAAAAAGAGAAAAGTATAAAGCTATAAATTCGCATCTAATTCTGAATTTAGTACAAATATACCTTTGTTTTTTAAACATTGAACAGAATTTGTTAAACTATACTTAAAATTTTTTATGATATTGACGATGTGTAAAAAAAGGCATTACATTTGCTTTATCAATTAAAAAAAATAACATCATGAAAAAATTATTATTATCAATGACAATGTTCGCAGGTACGTTTGGCGTATTTGCTCAAGATGGCACAACGCCAGCACCAGCTCCAGATCCAAATGCACCAACAATGACTTTTGCAAAAGACGCTATTGATTACGGTACAATTAAACAAGATGCTGATGGAAACCGCGTTTTTACTTTTACTAATGACGGAAAAACTCCAATTGTAATTAGCGAAGCTCATGGTTCATGTGGTTGCACAGTTCCTACTTATCCAAAAGAGCCAATTATGCCAGGCCAAAAAGCAGAAATCAAAGTTCACTATGACACTCATCGTGTTGGACCTTTTTCTAAAAGTGTAACAGTTAACTCTAATGCTAAAAACTCACCAGTTGTTTTAAGAATCAGCGGAACAGTTGAAGCACCAGCTACAGTACCAACTGCATCTGAGCCATCTACAATTATACCGACTCCAGCTCCTACAACAGCTGCTGCTACGGTTACATCTACACCAGTTGTTAAATCAAAAACTACTGCTTCAACTACTACAGCTAAAAAAACTACTACTAAAGCAAAAACAACTGCTAAAGCACCAGTTAAAAAAACTACAACAACAACTAAAAAAACTACTACAGTTAAAAAATAATTTTTTTAGTAAAGTATTTAATAAAAAACTGTCTCAATAATTGAGACAGTTTTTTTTATTAGAAAAATATTTATTACGTTTAATTCAACATCAAAAACACCATTTAAATAACATTATTTACCATAAAATATGCTATTTTGCATTTTATTTTTGCAATCTTACTATCTAAATAATATTTTATGATTAAACGATTTTCTACTATTTTATTATTTATAATTTCTGTATTTCTAATTACTGGATGTTTTGATATTCAAGAAAATATATTTTTTAACAAAAATGGTTCTGGTAGATACACATTTACAATTGACATGAGTGAATTAAAAACAATATTTGCTGGTGATGGTGGTACTCTTAAAACTTCTACAAAAGAGAGTAAGAATCCATCAGATAAAATCGATTCGAAATTTGATGAAGTAAAACAAGAATTACAAAAAATTGAAGGTATTAGTAATATTTCTCAACGAGTAGATACTACTAATATTATTGTAAATATTGGATTTGATTTTAAAGATATAGATGCTTTAAATAAAGCAGTAAATATATTATTCAAAGAAGAAAATAAATCAAAATCTCTCACCTATTATTCATATAAAGACAATCAATTTAAACGATTAGAGTCAGCATCAAAAGGATTTTTGAAAGTTGGATTTGAAGATAAAAATGCACCTAAAAATAAAGATACTGCTACTAAAATGCCTTTAAATATGGATGGATTTTTTCAAACAATTTCATACACCACTACTTATGAATTTGAAAATGAAATAAAAAAATCTTCTAACGCAGATGCAATAATTTCTAATAAAAATAAAATAATTTTAAAATGTTATCCATTTGTTGAAGACAGCACAAAAAGATGTTCATTAACTAACACTATTACACTCAACTAATTTTGAATACGAAGCGAAACTGGATTTTATTATCATTATTTACCTTAATTGCGTTTGTTTTTGTGCATTGGTTAGCCAATAAACAAAATAATGACAAAACATATATTGATCCAAAAGTAGAAATGGATATTCAACAAATAAAAGAACGTGGTGTATTGCGTGTTATTATGGAATACAACTCGATATCTTACTTTATCTATCGTGGTCAACGTTTTGGTTTTGAATATGAATTGATGCAAGAATTTGCAAAATCACTTGGTGTAAAATTGGAAATTGTGGTTGCACGATCATCCGATGATCAGTTTAATTTATTAAATGAAGGAAAAGGAGATATTATTGCAAATGGTTTATTAAGCAATGATAAGATAAAGCAAAAAGCAAATTTCACTGTTCCATATAGAAACATTGAACAAGTAATAGTACAACGTAAAACTGGCAAATATTTTAATGCAACTGACAGTACATATAAAAATGACTCAACTATTCGTTCAACTTTAGAACTAGCAGACAAGACAGTTTATGTAGCTGAAAATTCTATTTATTATGATAAATTAAAAGAACTTTCAAATACACTTGGTATTAATATAGATGTTAGAATATTAAGTGACGACAGAGGCACAGAAGATATTATTGAAGCAATTGCCAACAATGAAATAGATTATACCATTGCTAATAAAGATATTGCGCTGATTAATAAATCCTATTTTGAAAATTTAGATGTAAGTTCTACAATTGGCGTTCCAGAGAATTTACGTTGGGCCGTTCGTGCTAACTCACCACAATTATTAACCTACATAAACAGTTGGATTTCGACATCATTAAAAGAAAAATTATACGCCAATTTGTATGATCGATATTTCAATCAACAAAAAAATATTGAATTTGGATTTGATGAAGAAAATGCGAGTTATCAGCAAGGAACTATTTCACACTTTGATGCAATCATACAAAAATATGCTAAAAATATAAATTGGGATTGGCGACTGGTAGCAGCTATTATTCATCAAGAATCTAAATTTAATCCAAATGCTCGTTCTTGGTGCGGTGCACAAGGATTAATGCAATTAATGCCAGGCACAGCACGCGACTTAGGTGTTTCTGGTTCCGAAGTATATCAACCAGATAGAAACGTAAGAGCTGGTACTGACTATTTAAAACAATTAGAAAAACAATGGAGCAATGTTGCTGATTTTACACAACGAATAAAATTTATATTAGCATCGTACAATGCAGGACCAGGACACGTTTCTGATGCTGCAAGATTAGCTGAGAAATATGGATACAGAAGCGATAAATGGGACGGCAATGTTGAGTATTTTATGTTGTATAAATCGAATCCAAAATTTTATAACGACAATGTATGTAAATACGGATATTGTCGTGGACAAGAGCCATTTAATTATGTACGTAGAATTGTAAAAAAATATTTTGAATTTGAAACAAAAGTCAACTTAACTGCTGAGAACCAAATTCCTGCTGAACAAAAATTAGCACAAGTGGAAACAGTTGATTTTCAAGGTGTTGAAGGTGTTTACAATCCAACAGAAGGTTTAGTTTCCAGAACTGCAAAACGCGAATTATTCTTATCACACAAATTATTTGAAGATAGAAATCAGCTCATACCCAGAACCGAAAAAACTCCTTTTGGAAAAGATAAAAAAGAATTGTTTACAGCCAAATATAAGTCAACAGATACTTCATCTAATCAAAAATTATTTAAACCAAAAGGTGACTTATTTTCGCCAAATAACAATCCGAAATCTGGCAGATTGGAACCTGTTCAAGGATATGAAATCAATAAATTAAAATTGAGAAAAAAATAAAATCAAATTCTTACTTCTATCCTATTTTCTTTTAGATAATTTTTCAAATCAGTAATTTTTATTTCACCGAAATGAAACACACTTGCAGCCAAAGCAGCATCTGCATTTGCAATTTTAAAAACATCAACAAAATGTTCTTGATTTCCTGCGCCACCACTAGCAATTATTGGAATAGATAAATTGGCTGTACACCAACTAGTAATATCTAATGCAAAACCATTTTTTGTACCATCGTGATTCATGGAAGTTAATAAGATTTCACCAGCACCACGTTCTTGAATTTCTTTTGCCCATTTTTTTGTATAAAGTGTTGTAACTTCACGACCACCTTTTATGTATACTTTCCAATCATCTTCCAACTTTGTATCTATTGCCACAACAATACATTGTACACCAAATTGTTTGGCTAGTTCATCAATTAAATTTGGATTTTTTACAGCTGATGAATTGATAGAAACTTTATCAGCACCAGCATTTAAAAGTGCATCAACATCTTGAACAGTAGAAATTCCACCACCAACTGTAAATGGAATATTGATTGCTTTGGCAACTTTATCTACTAAATGTAAGAGTGTTTTTCTTGCTTCAATAGTTGCAGTAATATCCAAAAAAACCAATTCATCAGCACCTTGCAAAACATATTGTTTTGCCAATTCTACTGGATCACCAGCACTTCTCAAATCTACAAAGTTGATACCTTTCACGGTCTCGCCGTTTTTTATATCTAAACATGGTATAATTCGTTTTGTCAGTGCCATTTTAAATTTGATAATCTGGATTTGTCCAACTATAATAATTATGTTCAGTATCCAATTCAAAACCAACTTTTGGATACAACTGATTGCCAATTATATTTGATTTTTGAGTTTCTAAAACTAATTCTAATGCATTAAAATCTTGTGCAAATAATTTACTTCTATCAATTAGTAATTTTGAAATGCCTTTTCCTCTGAAATTTGCATCAACAAATAAATCATTTAAAATTAAAATTTTATCTAAACGTGTTGACGAAAACATTGGATATAATTGTACAAAACCCACTGTTATTTCAGAAGAAATTTCAATTGCGATAAAAATATACGATTCTTTATTTTCAATTCTATCTATTAAAAACTGTGTTGATTTTTTGATATTTATTTCTTTTTTATAAAACGTTCTGTATGCTTCAAATAAGATTACAAGTTCAGATACATGTTGTTTTTTTGCTGGAATTATTTTTATCATACAAACTGTTTCAAATCATTCATAGAAATTTTTCCTTCATAAAATGCTTTACCAACTATAGCAGCATGGCAACCAATTTTTTTTAATTGTATTAAATCATCAACACAAGAAACGCCACCACTTGCAATCAGATTTAATTCTTCGTATTCTTCTAGAATATCCTTATATAACTGTATAGCTGGACCTTGTAACATTCCATCTTTAGAAATATCTGTACATAAAACATAATCGATTCCTTCTTCAAAATAATAATCTAAAAAATCGTAAATAGATTTGGCAGAAGTTTCTTGCCAGCCATTTATCGCAATTTTTTCATTGATGACATCAGCACCAAGTATTAATTTTTCTTCGCCAAATGCCCAGATCCAATCCACAAATTCTTTTTGATTTTTCACCGCTAAACTTCCTACTGCAATTTGGTTTGCACCTAAATCAAAACATTTTTGCGCTGCTTGTTTTGTTTTAATTCCACCAGAAAAATCTACTTTTAACGTTGTATTTTTTGCGATAGTTTCCAACACATTCCAATTAACAACTGCACCATTTTTTGCGCCATCTAGGTCAACCAAATGCAAATGTGTAATTCCGTTTGCTTCAAATTCTTTGGCAACTTCTAACGGGTTTTCGTTGTAGATTTTTTTTGTATCGTAATCACCTTTGGTTAAACGAACACATTTTCCGTCAATAATATCTATAGCAGGAACAATTAGCATATTGCAAAAATAAAAAAGACTGCACGAAATCATGCAGTCTTTAGATTATAAAATTGAGATATTATTGAACTAATATTGATTTTGTTGCAACTCCATCTTCACCTATAATACTTAAGAAGTAAACACCTTTTTCTATTCCAAATAAATTCATATTTCTTGAATTTTCTCCAACTTTCACATTTATTTCTTCATCAGAAATAATTTGTCCAGTTACGTTGTATAATTTCAATTGATATGTTTTGTTAAGTATTGATGTGATTTTAATTTCAAATAAACCATTATTTGGATTTGGTAAAATTGAAAATTGAACATTAATCGTATTATTTCTAATTCCAGTAAGCGTTACACTTATTGCAGACGATTGCAACGATGTACAGTTATTGTTTACTACTTCAACTTTGTATAAACCATTTTGAGTTACTTTCAAGAAAGCAACTGAAGTCGTTGTAAGTAAAACATTATTCAAATACCATTTATATTGTGTTCCAGTTATATTACAAAATACTGTATCATTTCTTCTAGTGATAGTTGGTGTTGGCAATGGTGTAACCGTAACTGTTGATGTTGCAGTATTTATACAACCATTTGTAGCTGTTCCAGTAACTGTATAAGTTGTATTACCTGATAATGCAATTGTTGTATATGGATTGCTATTTGAGTTACTTGGATTCCATAAATAAGTTGATGCGCCACCAGCTTGTAAGGTTGCAGTTTGTCCAGCACAAATAGTGGTAGAACTAGCAGTTACATTTGGTTTATCTTTGGTTGTAACTACGACTGAATCATAACCTGGATTACTACAAGTACCTGCAATACCTTGAACTTTAATTGTTGTTATTCCAGTTGGTGTAAATGTAAATGAATTACCTGGAACGTTTCCTGGAACCCAAATGTATGTATTTGCACCAGAAACTGTTAAAGTAACAGGATTACCTAAACACACAGATGGATTTCTTGGATTTATAGTAACTGTTGGTGGTGTAGAATTAACTGTAACTGTTGCTGTTGCTGTTTTACTACAACCATTTGCTGTTCCAGTAACAACATAAGTTGCATTTGAAGCCAATGCTGGTGTAGTATATGGATTATTAATAGAGCCACTTGGATTCCATGAATAAGAAGTTGCACCAGTTGCAGTTAAAGTTGCAGTTTGATTAGGACAAATAGTTGGTGAATTTACTTGAACATTTGGAATTGGGTTTACAGTTACAGTTGCAGCGACAGATTTTTGACAACCATTAACAGTAAGTGTATAATAAATATTAGCTGTGCCTTGCGCAATTCCTTGAACGGTACCATTATTTACGGATGCAATTGTTGGTGCACTAGTTGTCCAAACACCACCTGCTGTTGTTGAACTTAAAGTAGTAGTAGAACCTACACAAACTGTTGTATTACCAGTCAAAGCTGCAACAGTTGGTAATGCATTTACAGTAATTATTTTTGTTGCAGTTGTTGAACAACCATTGGTTGTAACTGTATATCTGATTTCAACACTACCATTTGAAACACCTGTTACAACTCCACCATTAACTGTTGCAATGCCATTTGAACTACTTGACCAAACTCCATTTGGTGTTGTTGAACTTAGCGTAATTGAAGAATTTACACAAACTGAAGATAATCCAGTTATCGAAGACACGGTAGGTACTGGATTAACAGTTACAGTTGCTGCAACAGATTTCTGACAATTATTTGCTGTTACTGTATAATAAATATTTGCTGTTCCTTGTGCTATACCTTGTACTACACCATTATTAACAGATGCTATAGTTGGTGCACTAGTTGACCAGACACCACCTGAAGTTGTAGAACTTAATGTTGTTGTTGAACCAACGCAAACAGTAGTATTTCCGGTTAATGCTGCAACAGTAGGTAACGGTGTAACTGTTATAGTTGAAGTTGCAGTACCTGTACAACCATCTTTTGTTCCAGTTACTGTATAAGTTGTGTTTCCAGTTAAAGCTGTAGTGGTAAATGGATTATTTATAGAACCACCTGGTGACCAAACATATGTTGTTGCTCCACCAGCTTGTAATGTTGCTGTTTGCCCAGAACAGATTGTTGGTGAACTTGCAGTTACTGCTACTGGAAACGTTTTCACACGTATAGATTTTGTAACTGGAGCGCTTGCTACACCACCTTCATAAGCTATTAAACTTATATTAAAAGACCCAACTGTATTGAATGTTGGAGTGACTGATGATGAATTTGAAGTTGAAGGTGTTCCTCCATTAATTGTCCATCTAACAGAATCAACAGCTGTTGTATTTCCAGATGAAGAATTACTGGTAAAAGTTAAGGTACTACCTTTACAAACTGTTGTATCACTTGCAGTAAATGAAGCAGTTGGTGTTGTAGTTGCTGTAGAACCATATATGTTCACATTATCAATATAAATAGACTGACCGTATAATCCATAGTTTCTGAAAATAAATTTTACATACTTATTTAAAACAGATGCAGTTAATGTAACTGAATCTTTTCTCCATTGTCCAGCAGTAGGTACATATGCGTTACCTTGAGCAGCTGAAGTAGATAGTTGATTTCCACCTTTCTTGTAGATACTTGTTGCTGTTTGTGAACAAACATCAAATAATAAAACCTCTAAAGTATCATTTTCTTGACCAAATCCATCTACATACGGTGCATATGCAACATCAAATTTAATTCTAGGATTTACTGTTCCTGTTGGGAAATTTACAGTTGGCGAATAAATATCATCTTTTTTACCTAATGCATCATTATCTGTATTATTAAAACGCATACTTGCTGTTGATGTTCCAAAACCACTTGCTAGTGTTGTTCTTTCCCAATTAAAACCTGATAGATTAACTAAAGACCAGCCAGATGGTGGAAATGAAGCGCTTTCAAATCCTTGAACAATTGGTAAAGCTGTAGTAGTTGGATTGCCAACATTTATATACGCAGTTTTAGTTTCACCATCAGAACCTAATGAATTGCTTGCTGTTAAAGTTACTGCATAAGATCCAGCAGTATTATATTGCACAGAAGGATTTTGAGTATTTGAAGAAATAGGAGTTCCACCAGGAAATTGCCAAGCCCAAGAAGTAGGAACACCAGAAGATAAATCAGTAAACTTAACAACACCACCAGGACAAATACTTACTTTATCTGCAGAAAAATTAGCTACAGGTATTGCTGGTGTAACTGTACAAACATTTGATGTAGTTAAAGGAAAACGATAAGTTCCATTTGCCATTGCGGTTTGAATCCGTGTGCGTTGATTTGGAGTAAACAAAAACATACACTCATCATCTGTATAGTCCATAAAATTTTGGAATAAATCTCCGTTTGGACCGTTACTACAAGTAATACTTGGAAATGTTGGACAACCATAATTTAAACCTTGACCGTCACCAGCATTTCCTGACTGAACTGGCGTGTCTCCACAAAAATCGTCACCACAATTGCTGTCACCACTAATGTGTCTTAAACCTAACCAGTGACCAACTTCATGCGTTGCAGTTCTACCTTTATTGTATGGTGCAGAACCTGCAGCTGTACCAGTATTTCCATAATATAAATAACCAATTACAACACCATCTGTAGTTGCCGAACCATTACCTGTAATGCCAGACAAACCAGTTCCTATTGGAAATGTTGCATAACCTAATAAACCATCTTGCAGTGGTAAAACCCATACATTCATATATTTTGTTGGATCCCAAATTGTAGCAGGTTTTACAGTTCCATCAATATATGATTTTGACCATCCTGGATTTGAACCAACTCCAGGATTGGAAAAACCAGCAGTTACAGCATTTATTCTATCGATTCCAGCAACTGCCATAGTTGATCCATCAGGTTTTTTAGTGGCTTTACAAAAAGAAATATTTGTATTAGAAATTAATGGTTGAAATGCTGTTGGACATATATTCACATTTAAACCTGTACCAGCGTAATCAGCATTCAAAATATCAATTTGTGAATTTACTTGAGCATCTGAAATATTTTCTACAGCATTGTAATAAACTACATGCACTACAATTGGAATTGTATAATTTGCTAATTCTTGACGATTACCAGTACTTTGTTCTGCTAAAAATTGTTGTATTTTTTGTTGGAATTCAATTTCAGATTCTACAGATGGTGCATCAGAGCCACATCGTTGTTTACGAGTATTAGTTGGCTGTTGCTTAGCTTCAATTGAAAAACTAATCAAGAGTGAAAGCATGAAAATTGTAAGTATTTTTTTCATATTAAATGTGTTTTGTGCCAAATTATATATTTAAATTTTTTTTTAGCAATTCTTAATTTAAGTTAATTATTATTAACCAAAGATATTAAAAAACAATTACTTGTTTATGGAATTCATGTATTAAATGCGCTGAATATATGCACATTAGTTAATTACTTCAATAAAATTTTGAATAATTCTATTGCCAATATCTGCGCTTTTTTCTGGATGAAACTGCACAGAATAAAAATTATCTTTTTGCAAAGCTGCTGCAAAAGGCAAAATATAGTCGCATGTGGCAATCGTATAATCGCTCAATTCGCAATAATAACTATGTACAAAATAAACAAAAGATAGCTCGTCTATATTTTTAAAAAGACCAGATTTCAAATCAACTAAATTATTCCAACCCATTTGTGGAATTTTCAAAACGTTATTTTCTGTTTGAAATTTCTTTACTTGAATTGGGAAAATATCCAAGCAATCAACATTGCCTTCTTCCGAAAACGAGCACATTAATTGTTGGCCCAAACAAATTCCTAAAACTGGTTGCTTCAAGTTTTTAATTACAACATCTAAATTTCGTTCTTTTAAATATTGCATAGTTGGTTGTGCATGTCCAACACCTGGAAAAATAACTTTATCAGCTTGTTGAATTTGCTCTATGTCATCCGTAATAATTGGTTGAATGCCGATTCGCAAGAGTGCATTTTCTACACTTTTGGTGTTGCCTGCATTGTATTTAATGATGACTACATTCATTTTGTCTTGACCGCTGATTTAATTGATTATTATGATTTTATTGTTTGAATGAATTGAGCAATGTCTTGTTTTATATCTGTTGAAATATCTATTGCTTTAATAAATACTGTTCCAATAATGGCGCCATTTGCATATTGGCAAGCTGTATTAAAAGTTTGTTTATCTTTTATACCAAAACCAATCAACGTTGGATTTTTTAACTGCATATTTTGGATGCGCTGAAAATAATTTTCTTGTTCTTGTTGAATGTTTGAATTTCCACCAGTAATTGCATTTGACGAAACTATGTAAATAAATGCGTCTGTCAATTCATCTATTTTTCTAATTCTATTTTCAGCAGTTTGTGGTGTTACTAAGAAAATATTTTTCAAATCATGTTGTTCAAATTTTTCTTTATAAAGTGTTTCGTATTCATACATCGGCAAATCTGGAATAATGACACCATCAATTCCACAAGCATGCGCATCTTGTAAAAAATGATCTATTCCATATTGCAAAACAGGATTAAAATAACCCATCAACACCAATGGAATATGCACTTTTGCCCTTATGCCTTTCAATTGCTCAAACAATATTTTAAGCATCATTCCATTATTTATTGCAACAGTATTGGAATATTGAATCACAGGTCCATCAGCAGTTGGATCAGAAAATGGCATACCAATTTCAACTAAATCAACGCCGTTATTTTGTAGTTCTTCTAAGATTGGAACAATGCTCTGTAATACAGGAAAACCTGCTGTACAAAATACACTTAATATGTTTTTATTTTTTTGTTGAAATAAATTGTTAAGTCGATTCATAATTGTCAATGGTCAATAGACATTAGTCAATAGTTAAAAATTACAAGTTCAATTCTCTAATGTAAGTATCCAGATCTTTATCACCGCGACCTGATAAATTAAGAACCACTATATCGTTTGGCTTCGCACCTATTCTATCTAAAACTGCAATTGCATGTGCACTTTCTAATGCTGGAATGATGCCTTCTAATCTTGCTAATAATAAAACAGCTTGTAATGCCTCGTCGTCAGTTGCGCTTAAAAATGAGGCACGTTTGGTATCAAATAAATTAGCATGAATGGGTCCAATTCCTGGATAATCTAAACCTGCAGAAATAGAATGTGGTTCTACAACTTGTCCATCTTCGGTTTGCATAAATAAAGTTTTGCTACTATGCAAAACGCCAATTTTTCCTAGCTGAGTTGTTGCAGCACTCATGCCAGAATCCACACCATGACCAGCTGCTTCTACTGCAACTAATTTTACGTTTTCATTTTCTAAAAAATGATAAAACGCACCTGCTGCATTGCTTCCACCACCAACACAAGCCACCACAAAATCTGGGTTTTCGTTACCAGTTTTTTCTAGTAATTGTTTTTTTATTTCTTCAGAAATGACACTTTGAAAACGTGCTACCATATCTGGAAAAGGATGTGGTCCGACAACGCTTCCTATTATATAATGTGTATCTTCTGGATTGGCAATCCAATCGCGCATTGCTTCGTTGGTTGCATCTTTTAACGTGCGCGAACCAGATTTTGCTGGTCGAACTTCTGCTCCTAGCATTTGCATGCGTTTGACATTTGGCGATTGTCTTTCAATATCAACTTCACCCATATACACAACACAAGGCAAATTCATCAGCGCACAAACGGTTGCAGTTGCTACACCATGTTGACCAGCGCCAGTTTCTGCAATGATGCGTGTTTTTCCTAAACGTTTTGCTAATAAAATTTGTCCAACAGTATTGTTGATTTTATGCGCACCAGTGTGACATAAATCTTCACGCTTTAAATAAATTTGTGTATTGAAATGTTCAGACAAACGTTTTGCAAAATACAATGGTGTTGGTCTTCCAACATAATCTTTTAACAACGATAAAAATTCTTTCTGAAAATTTTCTTCGTAAATAATTTCTAAATAACGTTGCTGTAAATCTTCAATATTCGGATGCAACATTTCAGGAATGTAAGCACCACCGAATTGTCCGTAATAGCCATTTTTATCTACTTGATATGTTGACATCTTATTTATTAATTTGCTTTACCATGCTTATCAATTCTTTACATTTTTCTACATCTTTCAAACCATAATCCACTTCCAATTTACTATTAAAATCAAGAGCATGAATATTTAGGTCTTTTAATAAATCGTGAATAGTTTGAATATCAACAATATCTAATCCGCCAGAAAGAAAAATTGGTTTTGAATTATTGTATTGTTTTAATAAATTCCAATCAAAATGCTTGCCAGTGCCGCCAAATTCTTTGGATTTGGTATCGAATAAAAAATAATCACAAACTTCTGAGTATTCACCTAAAACAGCAAAATCAAAGTCTTCATTAATTCCAAACGCTTTGATAATTTTAAAATCTAAGAGTTTTAGATTTTCACAAAATTCAGGTGTTTCATCGCCATGTAATTGAATGATATTTATATCGAATGCTGTTGCAATGTGAATGATATTTTTTATCTCTTCATTTACAAAAACACCTACTTTTTGAATGCGTAAATCACCTTTGAAAATAAAATCAGAAAACGCTTCTTTGTTTTCATCAAGCACATATCTTTTGGATATAGAATAAAAAATAAAACCTAAATAATCCGGTTGGAACTCAGCTATTTCCTGAATATTTTCAGGGTATTTCATTCCACAGATTTTAATTTTCATATTGCAAATCTAATTAAAAATCCTTGAAGGATTTAAAAACCTTCAAGGATTCAATTTATAAAATCAATTTATTTAAATTTAGAATCTAGCTTGATCGTGATGCGATTCTTTGTATTTTTTTTCTTCTTTTTTCTTGATGATATTTGCCAGTGCTTTTTTAAATTTCGGCACGTCTTTCATCTTTGGATTATCACCATGTTTTTTGAATCGGTCGAAATAAAATTTCGTTGCCATTACTGCAAAAGCTGCACATGTATTATGATCTAAATGATTGCTTAGGTTGTTTAATTTAATTTTGGTAACACCAAGTGCTTTCATTGTATTATATGCAACTTCAGAGTTTTTATAGTTCACTTCTCTATCGCCTTTGCAATAGCAAAATTGCACTGGTGCTTGTGGCTTCCAATTGGTTAAATTATTTTCTCTTAGTTTTTTTGTAAAGAGAAATGAAGTATCCGTTTTATAAATTTCAACCAAAGAATCAATTACCACATCTTTCGGAATTTTCGGCATAATATTATCCAAATCATCTAAGGTTTTATCGATATTATTGGTATAATATTTTGGCAACAAAGTATCAAAAGGAGGTTTAAAAATTTTATAAATATTATCAGTATTCAACACATTATATGCCTCTTGATAAGATATTAAAAGATACGGCAAATAAAACGGTCTTGGATATACTTGAAACATGTATTTTTCTTGCTCGCCAGTCATATCGTATGCACCACTCATTGGTGAAGTTGCAGTCACTTTAAAACGCGAATCGTTCAATGCTTCTAAATATTTTTGTGCAGCAAACGAAGAGTGACCGCCTTGCGAATAACCAGTTAAAAACAACTGTCCATTTGATTTTATATTTAGTTTTGCTTTCAATTCTTCAACCGCATAAAGCATGTAAATATAGGCGTTTGCTTCGCTTTCTGCATGTTGATATAAGTGATTGCCTTCACCTTTTCCGATACCAAAATAATCTGGATACAATGCCAAATAACCATCTGTAGCAAAACCCAAACAGATGCCTTGTTGTGCATCGCCATCGCTAATGTTTCTTGCTTTGTGAATTTGTGTTCCATGGCCAAACATCATCGTTGGCACTGCTATTTCTTTCTTAAATCTTGGAACGTAAACAATGCCAGATTCTTTTCTCATTGTGCCATCTATCCATTTTGCATTGTAAATCAATTCGTAAATATCAACGTCATTTTTTACCGGTAAAATAACTTTTGGAATTTTGTGTTGTTTCCAAAGAGCTGAAATTGATTTTTTGGTGTGCGATTTTACTAAAGTATAACTTACTAAATATTGGTCTTCAGAAAAGGTTGCTTTTGCAAAAAACAGTAGAAATAAAATTAAAACAATTGGACGCATGTATATATTTTTGTTACAATATATCACTGTTTTTGGTGATTACCAAATGCATGCATTGCTTTTTATGAATAATTTAGAAAGAAAGAAAATAAGCGATGAAAAATTAAACAAAAATTCTATTGGCAAGCACCATCGCATCTATAAAAGCATCTTTATTTAAGCCGTGTTCTATTTTTCTTTCATCAAAGTAAGCCAATAAATTTTCTGTTGGCATGTTGCCAGTCAATTCATCTTTTGCCATAGGACAACCACCAAAACCTTTCATTGCACCATCAAAACGCGTGCAGCCAGCATTCCACGCAGCTTCTACTTTTTCTTGCCAAGTAGATGGTATAGTATGAAAATGCGCACCGAAACCAATCTCAGGAAAATCTTCTGATAAAACAGAAAAAACGTTCGTAATAATTTCTGGCGTAGCAATACCAATGGTATCAGAAATAGAGAATTTATTGATCCCATTTTCAAACAATCTGTCCACCCAATGTTCCACCAAAGCTGCATTATAAAAATCATCGTACGGATTTCCAAACGCCATAGAAATGTAGCAAACAAAAGTCTTACCATAGCATTCGCATAAATTAATAATTTCATCAACGCGCTGCATGGATTCTTCTAAATCACAATTCGTATTTCTCTTCTGAAACGTTTCAGAAATTGAAAACGGATAACCAATATAAGTAATTTCATCAAACTCACATGCTTCTTCTGCGCCACGTTTATTGCCAACAATTACTGATAATTTGGTATCCGATTTTTCTAATTCTAAATGTGGCAAAATCAATTTGGTATCTGCCATTTGCGGAATCATTTTTTCTGAGACAAAACTGCCGCAATCCAATGTATCAAATCCAACTTTTAATAATGCGTTTATGTATTCTATCTTTGTTTTTGTAGGCACAAACGCATTCATACCTTGCATTGCATCGCGTGGGCATTCTATTATTTTTACTGCTGGCATTTTTGATTTAATTTAAAAACATTTGCTATTGTTTGCAAAGATACCAATCCTTTTAAAATAAAAAAACCTCGACTAAATTAGTCGAGGTTTCTCTTTATTGAT
>CALLKF010000099.1 GCA_938008535.1 uncultured Saprospirales bacterium
GCCAATGGTTGTGCACCACCCATGCCGCCAATGCCTGAGCTAACCAGTAATTTTCCTTTTAAGTTGCCGTTGAAATGTTGCCGGCCGCATTCTACAAAGGTTTCGTAAGTGCCTTGCACGATGCCTTGCGAGCCGATATATATCCATGAGCCGGCAGTCATTTGTCCATACATCATCAGGCCTTTGTCGCGCAGTTCGTAGAAGTGTTCCCAGGTTGCCCATTTCGGTACTAAGTTAGAATTGGCAATTAATACTCGCGGTGCCTGTGGATGTGTGCGTACTACGCCAACTGGTTTTCCGCTTTGTACTAAAAGCGAATGGTCTTCATCGAGTGTCAATAAAATTTCTACGATTTTTTGCAATGCCGGAACATTACGTGCTGCCTGGCCAATACCGCCATAAACTACCAGTTCTGCAGGATTTTCTGCTACTTCGGCATCTAAGTTATTTAAGAGCATCCGAAGCGGTGCTTCTGTCTGCCATGATTTTGCGTTTAATTCAGTGCCGCGCGGTGCTTTATACGATGGATGCGCTGCGTATTGATCTAAGAAGTTTTGAAGTGGCATGCTGTGTTTTTATTTGTGCAATTTACAGAAATTTCGTTAAACGTTGTATGGTGTTTGATTAGTTGGTTATAAACTAATGAGGTGAAAATTTGCAGTACTTTTGTGACATCAAAAAGGGATGTTTTTGGCTTCCGCACTACTTGCAGAAACGACGCGACTGTTTGCAGAGACGTCCGCACTGCTTCCAAAAAGCTCCGCATGACTTCCAAAATCGTCCGCACGACTTGCAAAAGTAAAAGAACGACTGGCAGAATTCTTCGCACGACTTCCAAAAGCTTCCGCATTACTTGCAAAAAGCTTCGTACGACCTTCAAAAACGTCCGCACTACTTCCAAAAAGCTCCGCACTACTGGCAGAACTGTCCGCAATGATTGATTATCTGTGTTTTATGCAAAAAATGATTATAAATTTAACTATTTAACTTGTGACATGGGTTTTGCCTGATGTTTGTCTGATTCAGTATTTAAGGATTTGAAGATTAGAGGATTTTTGATGGATTTGTTTTAAGGTTGTTAACTTTTCATGCAATGTGGCGAAGTCGAAGACGTTGCAGAGCTAGGATGATACTTCGCTATACTGATATCAGTTTAAACATGAAACAAATACAAGCATATTATTTGAATAGATTTCATATCTTTGAAAAAAAATAAAAATGAAAAAAATATTTCTCCTTCTGTTTGTTATTTCTGGTCTATTCGGTTGTAAAAAAGATAACACGTCTAACAATTCAACTTTGAAAAAATATTACTTCAAGTTTACTTTAGATGGTAAGGAAAAGATTATAACAGAGAACGAAAGTGCTGCTTATGTATACAATGGAAGAACTGAAGGTACAGTTGGCCAAACTGGATTGAATAGCATTGCTATATTTCCCTCTACTTCATTTAATGACTTTACTACTGAATCTCAATTCACATCGCTACTCAATGTAAAAATGCCCATTAATACTACTCAATTTAATGAAACCTCAACGAGTGCTCAGTTCTATTTTTTAGATACTCAGATATTTGATACTGCTGACAATGCAGGTGGTAATTCATTTCCAACAAACTATGTAAAACTTACAAAGATTACTTATGTTAGCTCTGAGCCAAGTGCTGGTGGTACTATTAAATATTATGATGTTCAAGGTGAATTTAATTGTTCCGTAAAAGCAACATCTTCTTCAGTTACTAAAAGTATCACTAATGGTACTTTTAACTTAAAATTTGGAATTGAAATTATTTAATTTCATAAATTAGTATTTGAATCGAATTGAGTTTTATTAATCAATATAATTCATAAAGTTTTTATGTAATACTTATTCTATTTAAAAAACTTCCTTAAATGCATTACCTAAATTTTCAATGACATCAGTGATGAGCATGCTTTCCATGCTTTGTGTTTGCAAGGTGATGTCGGCAGCCAATCCGTGCAGGTACACTCCTATTTGCGCTGCGATGAAGGGTTCATAGCCTTGCGCTAAAAATGCGGTGATGATTCCAGTAAGCGCATCGCCAGAACCACCTTTTGCTAAACCTGCATTTCCTGTAGTGTTTATAAATGATTCGTCGTTATGTGTTATTAATGTTTGATGATCTTTTAAGACTATTACTATTTTATATTCTATTGCTTTTTGAATAGCTGTTTTCTTTCTTTCTTCAACAGAGGTATGTTCACCAAATAATCTGTCAAATTCTTTTGGATGCGGTGTGAGTATAGTGTTTGGTTTTAGTAATGATAAAAGACTTTTGTCTGCTGCTAAAATGTTGAGAGCATCTGCATCTAAAAGTAATGGTTGGTTGCATATTGAAATTACTTTATGCACTAATTCTGTTTCAATTTTATTTGTTCCTATTCCTGGTCCGATGGCAATTGCAGAAAAATCATTCATCTTATTTACTTCATTTTCTCTTTGCTGCAGCATAGCTTCAGGAATGGTAGTTTGAAGTATAAAACGCTCTTCTTCTGGAATATTTACTGTCAACAAACCAACACCTGCACGTAAGCATGCTTTAGCAGCAATTACAGCCGCACCCATTTTGTATTTGCTGCCTGCAATAATAAGCGCATGACCATAAGTACCTTTATGCGAGTTGGCTTCGCGTGGTTTTAGAAGTTGTTGAATATGTTGTTTGGTGAGGTTTGGCATGTTGTTATCTGAACTATGATTTAAGTGATTTGTTTGATTTAATTATTTTATTGTTTCAGCATACTTGTTTATATAATCACGAAACATTTCTGCACGAGTTTCAAAATAATATACTTTGTTTTCTTTGCTGAATATTTTATCTACAGATATTAATTCTTCAACAATTGGTTGATGTCTACTTTTATAAAATAATTCAATGACATATTGTGCGTCCTGTTCATTTTTAAAATTCATTTCATAGACAGTAAAATCAGGAAATGTATTTTTCATTCTTTTATCACTAATAGAAGAGCGTGCAAAGAGTTTAATTGTAGAAACATTCATCAAACTTATTATTCTATTTTCATTATATAATCTAAATTTAAAAGGCACACTACTCGGTTGTGCTTTATCTACTTTAAAGTGGTTTTGTGTTAATTTTAAAGTTAATTTATTTAATGTAGCAGACTCAGTTATAGCATTTCCATCACCAAAAATAGAATCAAATTGAGTTTCTTTATTTGGTAAGTCACTCATTTTATATCGTTCATTTTTTTGTACAACATCCAAAGAATTATCTTTTGTTTTGCATGAGAAACAAAGTAAAGAGAATAGTATGATTATTACATTTCTCATAATTTATTACAATTCAAATTCATCAAAACCTTTATTCAATTGTTGCTTTTCTTCAATATGGTTCATAAACGAAAAGTCAGCGATTATTTTTTTGATTTGGTTGATGTCGTCTGCAAAGATGCGGTCTTCATTTGCGAAAGAAACAGTTTGTCGCACAAAACCGTGTGCTGCTTCTAATAAAGCAGAGCTTTTTAATGGACTTCTAAACTCTATCGCCTGACACGCACTCATTAATTCTATCGCTAGAATGTATTCTAAGTTATCCAACACTTGATATAATTTTCTTCCACTAATGCTACCCATTGAAACATGATCTTCTTGTCCTAATGAGGTTGGAATACTGTCTGCACTTGCCGGAAAACAAAGCGTTTTATTTTCTGTAACCAATGCAGCCGTTGTATATTGCGGAATCATAAAACCTGAATTTAAACCGACTTCATTCATCAACAACATCGGCAAACCAAACTTTCCTTCCAATAATAAATAACACCTTCTGTCAGAAATATTTCCAAGTTCAGCAGCCGCGAAACAGCAATAATCTAAAGGCAGTGCCAACGGTTGTCCGTGAAAATTCCCACCACTAATTGTATCATCAGCACTAAAAATAATTGGATTATCTGTTACAGCGTTGAGTTCAATTTCTGTCAACTGTTTTAAATGCAACCATGCATTTCTACTTGCACCATGCACTTGCGGCATGCAACGCAAGCTGTATGGATCTTGCACTCTGTCACAGTCTTCATGGCTGTTCATAATTTCAGAATTTTGCAGCAACAAACGCAGGCGTTGCGCTACTAACTGATTGCCTTTGAACGGACGCAAATTATGTAAGCGTTCATCAAATGGTGCTTTTGTTCCTTGCAATGCTTCTAAGCTCATAGCGCCAATAATATCGGCTACTTCGAGGCAATTGTGCATGCGTTGTACATCAGCTATCGCATACGATAAAATAAATTGTGTTCCGTTTATTAAAGCCAAACCTTCTTTCGGACCAAGCGAAATTGGAAATAAATTTTCTTGTTGAAAAAGCTCTGATGTTTTAATCGTCTTATCTTTATAAATAACTTCACCTAAGCCAATTAATGGCAAACATAAATGTGCCAATGGTGCTAAATCGCCTGATGCTCCGACGCTGCCTTTTTCAGGTACGATTGGAATCACATCGTTTTCAATATGCCATAAAATTCTTTCTAAAGTTGATAATTGAACGCCTGAAAAACCTTGTGCTAGTGCCTGTAACTTGGTGATCAGCATTAGCTTTGCCACTTGTTTCGGAATTGGATTTCCAACGCCAACGCTGTGCGACTGCAGAATTTTATATTGTAAGGTGCGTGTGTCTTCTTCAGATATTTTTTTATTGGCTAAGATGCCGAATCCAGTATTTACACCATACACCGTGTCGTTGTTTTCAACAATTTGATTAACGTGCTGTTGTGACTGATTGATTTTTTGTTTGGCTGCATCATCAATAATACCTGTTAGTTTACCGTTGGCTAATTGAATGGCTTTAGCAACAGTTAGTGTATCGATTCCGTATTTGAAAACTTGCATCATGAAGTAAATTTACAAGATGTTTGGAAATTATTGTTTATTATTATTGTATGTATCACATCAATTTTCTAATAAAAATAGAAGTCAATACATTTGACAAAAAAATTACATTTTTAAACTATAGTAGATTTTATGTATTTTTACAAAATTTTTATCTATATTAAAAATACATACTCGTGAGTACAAATAAAATCGCATTGATTGTCATTTGCATTATAGTATTAGGTTGTATGAAAAGCAAATTATCTGACAAACAAGAAAGCACTACAGAAAGCCCTATAGAAACATTAATTTATACTAAAGAATGGAGTGATATATTTATGAGTCAAAGAAACTCTGAATGGACATCTGGTTTGATATTTTACACTTCTAAAGAAGGAAAAGTTACAGAACTTGGTGCAAAACTTTCTAAAGGTACATATATAGTTGCCTTATGGGATTCAACAACACAAAATTTATTAGCACACACGTCTGTTACTGTATATGATTCTACAAAATTTGCTTATACAAAAATTGAAGATATTCAAATTTCACCAGGCAAGCCATACATAGTTACTGTCAATAATACTCCTATTGGTTTACCTTACCATGAGTATTGGGTTTATTATTTTGCAAATGTTTCAGATTACTTTCCAAATACAATAGGAAATATTACTTTTACTATGCAATGCTCCAAAGCGACGCCTAATCAGTTATCTATATTTCCATTTGAATGGAGTAGAATTTATTTAGCAGGATTACCTGCATTTAAATTTGTTGCAGATAATTAATTGCCTATATCTGATATTACCATTTTCAAAACATGCTTTGTTTTTTCTGTTACTTTATATCTGTCATCTATTCGGTGACCAACTAACCAAATTAATTTTTCACCAGAAAACAAAACGGCTGTGTTATCTTTGTCGAGCAATGAAAATTTTTCATCTTTAAAATATTTTGAGAGTTTCTTCTTGCCTGCTTTTCCTGGTGTTTTCGGCTTGCTCATTCCAAATGGATAAAAATAATCGCCTTCTTTGTAATAGCGAATCATTAATGGAAATTCTATTTTATCAGCATCGAAATAGGAGTAGCGATTGGATGGTTTGATGGTTACTTCATTAATTGGAACCATTGAACATTGTATCTTATAATTATTGAAGATGATTTGATTTGGAAGTTGTACAAACGATAAATAATTTTCTTTTTCTATATTTTTTGGAACAATGAACAAACTTTTTCTGTCAATAACGATACGATGTGTTTCAGAAAAGAATTGGTTGCCGCTTTTCAACTTTTCCAAAGTTTTAAAACTTTGGAAAAGTTGATTAACTACATCTGAATTAAAACCAAACTCTTTTAATAAATGAAACAAAATAGTTTGTCCAGCTTTGTGTGTTTTTATAAAACCTAATTTTATTTCTACAATACCATTCTTTTCTGAATAACATTTCTTTTTGGCAACTTCTATTTGTTCATTCGACAATATTTCATAATCATTCATTCTATCAATAAAACTAATCATAGTAGCATGTAAAGATGGATTTATTTTTTGCAGTTGCGGCACAATCTGATGACGAATTAAATTACGTTGATAATCATCTGAAGCATTAGAACTGTCTTCACGAAATGCAACTTTATTTTCGTTAGTATAATCTAAAATTTCTTGCTTTGAAATTTCTAAAAATGGACGAACAATAAAACCATTTTTCGGCTGCATACCTGTCAAACCTTTGATGCCAGTTCCTTTGGTAATGTTTAATAAAATAGTTTCTAATTGATCGTCTAAATGATGTGCTGTAACGATGAAATGATACTGATTTTCTTTTCTGATTTTCTCAAACCATTCATAGCGTAATTCGCGAGCAGCCATTTGCGTAGATACATCATTATTTTGTTTGTATGTTTTGGTATCAAATTTTATAACATGAAATGGAATCTTCTTTTCATTTGCAAATTTCTGAATGAATTGTTCATCTTCATCGCTTTCATTTCCACGCAGTTGAAAATTGCAATGTGCAATTGCCAGCTTATAATTCAGTTTCTGCAAGACTTCGATCAACACCATAGAATCAATGCCACCACTGCACGCAACCAATATTGGCGTTCCGCTGTTGAACAGGTTGTTTTGTAAAATGTATTTCTGAACTGTTGCTATCACGGCTTAAAAATACAACAATAAATTGTAATAGGAATTCTATTGTGGCGGTCTGCCTGCAACACCGCCTGTAGCAGCAACATAAGTAGAATCATATTTTTGACGTAAGATATCATCGTACTGATCTGCATAAGTACCGATACGACGCAGTTGTGCCAATATTTCGTCTTCGTCCAAACCTTTCACTTCGCGGATAGTTTTTAGCCAAACGAAGTTGTTGTATAAAGTAAAGCCTACATTGTACAACAAATCATTTATGGTTAGCAATTCTTCGTATAAACCTGCTTTGTTACTTACATTGGCAATGCTCATTACCGGACTCATCACTTGAAAATACGAACTATTCTCTCTTGGAATAAACAGCACATCAATCCACACGGAAGCGGAACCTTGTTTCATGGTGTATTGTCCAATTTTTTCACCTTTACAAAGTGCTGGATCAACACCAATTTTTCTGATAGCGTTTTCTACTAATACGATGGTACTTTCTTGTTCTGTCATAATTTTGGTTTTAGAAAATAAATTTAGTGAAAGAATTTGAGATTTATAATCCATAATATTTATTTTCTTGCTCTTTACATTTCAATTTCCAAATTCATTTTAGCATTTTTCAATTCGCTTAACGCATGAAGGTTATTTAGGTCTTGAGCAACCAAAATGCCTGCTTCATAAATATTTAATGCTTTTTTAATCTCATCTAATTGTTCATAAACTTTCGCTAAATGATAATAGGCACCAACATACTTTCTATCTATAACTAACAGTTTTTCAAATAGTTGTACTGCATTCTGTAAGTCATTTATTTTTTCATATTCCTTTGCCAAAGCAAATAAAGCAAATGTATCAGTTGGTTTATCAACAATTATCAATTTTAATTGTTCTATTCTAATTGTATGCATGCATTGAATTAATTAAAATGAATTATTTTAGCGTCTCAAATTAAATAAATTAAAGGTATGAAATTTTTAGTATGTATAAGTTTGGTTCCAGACACTACCACTAAAATTTCGTTTGTTGATGGTGATACCAAATTCAACAACGATAAAGTGCAGTGGATTTTGAATCCTTACGACGAATGGTACGCTTTGGTGCGTGCTTTAGAATTAAAAGAAGCAAACGGCGGAAATGTAACTGTGGTAAATGTTGGCGGTGCCGACAATGACCAGGTAATACGTAAAGCATTAGCCATTGGTGCAGACGATGCTATCCGTATTGATATAACAAATGATGTTGACTCTTTTGCAATTGCATCTGAAATTGCTGCAGTGGCAAAAAGTGGTGGCTACGACATGATTTTGTTAGGTAAAGAAACTATTAGTTACAATGGCTCTAACTTAGGTGGTTTATTAGCTGAGCTGTTAGATTTGCCTTTCGTTTCTTACGCATCAAAATTAGATATGGCTGGCAATACAGCAACTATTGAACGTGATATTGAAGGTGGAAAAGAAATTCTTTCTGTTGATGTACCATTTGTAATTTCTTGTTCAAAAGGAATGGCTGAAGCACGTATTCCAAATATGAAAGGAATTATGGGTGCGAAATCTAAACCATTAAATGTAGTTACACCCCAAGGTGTTGGCTCATTAACATCAACCGTAAAATATGAATTACCACCAGCAAAATCAGCATGCAAAATGATTTCTGCTGATAATGTGGAAGAGTTGGTACAATTATTACATAACGAAGCAAAACAAATATAATTATGGCAGTTTTATTTTTAGTAGAAACAGCAGCTGGAAAAGTAAAAAAAGCAAGTTTTGAAATTGCTTCTTACGCAGCAAAAGTAGCCAGTCAATTAGGTACAGAAGCTATTGGCTTAGCTTTAGGCACAGCAAGTGCTGATGAATTGTCAGCATTAGGAATTTATGGTGCAAAGAAAATAGTGCATGCAAACAATGCAGCATTCGATACATTTGATGCTGGTGCAACGGCGAAAGCAATTGCTGATGCAGCAGATAAAACAGGTGCAACTGTAGTTGCAATTTCTCAAACATTAACAGGAAAAGCAGTTGCTCCAAGAGTTGCAGTTCGTTTGCAAGCAGGAATTATTTCTGGTGCAGTTGGTTTACCTGATGCAGATTTCGTAGTTAAAAAAGGTGCATTTTCAGGAAAAGCATTTGCTTATATGAAAATCAATACGGATAAAAAAGTAATTTCTTTAGTTCCTAATTCTGTAGGTGCAACAAAAGGTGAAGGTTCAGCAACGGTTGAAGCATTAGATTTGACACCTGCTACATCACGAGTAACAGTGAAAGAAGTAGTTCGTCAGACAGGCGATGTGGCTCCATTACCGGAAGCTGAATTGGTAGTATCTGCAGGTCGTGGTATGAAAGGTCCTGAAAATTGGGGAATTGTTGAAGATTTAGCAAAAGTTTTAGGCGCGACAACAGCATGTTCTCGTCCTGTGGCTGATGTTCATTGGAGACCGCATTATGAGCACGTTGGACAAACTGGCGTTGCTATTCGTCCGAACTTATATATTGCAATTGGTATTTCTGGTGCTATACAACATTTGGCTGGTGTGAACCAATCAAAATGCATCGTGGTAATTAACAAAGATCCTGAAGCACCTTTCTTTAAAGCTGCTGATTACGGAATTGTTGGTGACTTATTTGAAGTTGTTCCAAAATTTACAGAAGCGTTGAAAGCGTTTAAAGCGAGCCAGCATTAAGAGAGATTTTTAGAGTCAAGAACCAGGACTCAAGACTTCATAAACTCAGTCTGACAAATAAATAAAAAGCCACCAAAATTTTGGTGGCTTTTTAAAATTATGCAGTCAATTATTAATTAATTAAGAAACAGTTTTTACCATTGTTTCTTTCTTCCATGTTCTTAAAATCAATATCCATGAAAGTATAGAAACGCCGAGTATGATCATTTTTCCGTTTCCTTCAATTCCATCTTTTATATAACCATTGAACATTACAATATTTATTATCATATGAAAACAGGTCGCTGCAAAAATGGATTTTGTTAATTCTACTACCTTACCAATTCCCCAAGAACCAAGCAATAACCAGCTAAAAAACTTAAGGTTAGCAACAATGTCGTGGTTTTGCAAAAATGACAAATGCCATACATACCATAAAACTGCAATGATTACAATTCTTTTCCAACTGGAAAATCCTTTTAGTTCTTCTTCCAAATAACCACGCCATCCAATTTCTTCAAAATAACAATAAATAAAAGTAGATATAGCTGCTAACAAACCATAAAAATGTGCGTTAACATCTTTAGTATTATTTATTCCAATAACAGCTATTAATACTAAAGGAATGATGCTCATGATAATGCTCCATTTTACGGATGTGCCAAACATAGAAATCTCGACTGGTTGTGTTTTTTTTAATAAATAAATTGTCAGCAAGGCACCAATTAATACGCCAATAGCTTCCATTGGACTAAAGAAAAGTGTTATCCAAAAAGGTAATTTATCGATTGATGCTCTTAAATGCAAAAGGTCGAACCTAAAAACATTAGAAAGTATAATGGCAATGCTATAAAAAGTTATAAGCCGTATTAATTTTGAGTTTTGCATATGAATTGATTTTCTTTGTCTCAAGATAAGGAATATAGTTTTCTAATTATTTGAAAAAGAATTGAATCAAAATGTAGTTATTTTATAATTTCAAATAACGTTTGTTGAAAACCCTAAAATTGAATTTCACTTCATTTTTTTTATCTTTACAACGTGAAAAAGATTGAATTAGAAATCATCAATATTACGCAAGGTTTTACGCAGCATCATTCGTATGCGGTAGTGCTTGGCGAAGTGAAAGGAAAACGCCGTTTGCCTATTGTAATTGGTGCTGCTGAAGCACAAGCCATTGCCGTTGCTATTGAAAATATGCCACCAGTTCGTCCGTTGACGCACGACTTATTTAAATCTGTGATGGATACCTTTGCAATTACACTGAGCGAAGTGATGATCACAAATTTAATGGATGGTGTTTTTTATTCTAAATTGGTGTGTATGTTCAACGGCAACGAACAGGAAATTGATTCACGAACATCAGATGCAGTGGCATTGGCTATTCGATTTGGATGTCCAATTTATATTTATAGTGATATTTTAGATGCTTCTGGAATATTATTGATTGATGAACAACCTGAAAATAAATATGAAGAAGTGGTTGCATCGTCTTCAAGTGCAAATGAAGATAAAGGCAAAACTGATTACGCTATTTACACAAATAAAGAATTGGAAAAATTATTAAATGATGCGTTAGCTAACGAAGATTATGAAAAAGCTGCACATATTAGAGATGAACTGAATAAACGTTAAAAATGGCTGCCTAAGCAGCCATTTAATTTTTAATAGGGTTTTTACGATTTAAAAGGTTGGATTCTTATGTTTCTATGTTAAATTAAAATTAAGTGAAAAAATGTTAAATTGTCTTGATTTTTGTCAAATAGTTTCAATTGCAACAATTATTATTTATTCTGTTTAACGAATTACACAAATGAAAATAAAATCTTTTAACATAGCGTCATTAATTAGCATTTTATTGATAATACTTTCTGTTTTTTTATTAATAATTAATCCAAAAAAAGAAAATAACCTAACAAAAGGTTATAATACACCAATTATTGCATTTGAATTTATCGACTTTCCAGCTGCTGTTCAGTTTTTCTTTGAAGTTAAGAATCCAACTGAATATAAAAACAGCATGTTACTAGGCAACAAAGTTGATTATTTATTTATGCTAGTATATAGTACATTTTTATTTTTTGTTGCAAAAGGTTTATATTCTATTTTTAGACTAAAAATATTATATCTGGCAATGACTTTTTGCGTACTAATGTTACTTGGTGATGCATTTGAAAATTTTCAAATTTATAATATTATTCAGAATTACAAAACCACTAACATTCAACAAAACCTAGATTGGCTGCATATTTTTACCTGGTTAAAATGGAGCAGCATTGCAAGTACATTTTTAATTTTCGCTCCATTCATTTGGAAATTAAATAACTTTGGAAAAGTTATATCAATAGTTGAAATAGCGTGTTTTTGTTTAGCAATAATTGCATTTTTCATGAATGGAATGTGGCACGAAATTTTTGCGCTGAGTGTTTCGGTTACATTTTTATTATTAACTTTATTTGTATTTTTATTTAAAACCGATTCAGCTATTCAATACAATGTATAATTTTTGGCATTTTTATTGATATATTTATCAAAATTAACACGCATGCGATTTTTTATAGTTTCCTTTTTTACAATTTTAATGAGCAATTCCATTTTGGCGCAATCACAATTAATGGAAGCATATTCATACAATCAATTAATTATAAATGAACAATCTAAAATTGGCAGTGAAGCGTTTTATTTTATTAAAAAAGTAGATTCATTAAATTTAAGAATTTTACAATTTCAAATAAAAAAAAGCATTAAGGTAGTTGAAAACGCAAAAGTATTTAAAGATGAAATAGAATTTCAACAAGCAGCAATTGAATTATTTAAACATTATTTAGAAACAAGTGAAACTATTTATCCAGAATTAATAAAAATTGTAGAAGATCCTGAATTAGAGTATAAAGATTTTAAAGTAAAAAAAGAGGCACTTACAAAAAAAGCTGCAGCTTCAGATAAAATTGCAAACGATAAATTTGTAATTGTACAAGAAAAATTTGCTAAAAAATATGGTATCAAATTAGAATAACAACAACATGCAAAAATTAATTCTTTTATTAGTTGCTTTCCTAACATTAAATGCAACATACGCAAAAACAGACAATGCAGCAATTGACTACAACGACAAAATTGTTGCAGAACAAAATAAAATTGGCAACCAAATTTTAGCATTCACCGAAGCGCCAACAGATGAAAGTTTAGCTGGTTTGCAAAAACAAGCAAACGCAAGTTTAGGTGTTTTAAATGAAATGAAACCTTTTGAAAAAAACAGTGAATTATTAAATGCTGCTAAATCATTGTTTCAATTTTACATAGACGTAACCAGCAATGAATATGCGAAAGTACTTGGATTATTTAAAGAAAGTAATAAATATTCGCAAGAAGAATTAATTGAAAAAATAAACATTTATGTTACATCGATTTCCCAAAAAGAAAAAATATTTGATACTACTTTTAGTGCAGCACAAACTGCCTTTGCAAAAAAATATGGATTCACTTTAACAGAGAATAAATTGCAAGAGGAAATTGATTCTCTAAAACAGAAAGAGTAATAATTTATTTTTCTATCCAGAAACAGGTACGTTGTAACTTTCCTTCAAAATCAAATGGTGTAGTTTTTTTAGTGATATCTTTTATTTTGGTAGAATTAATTTTATCTGTTTCTAAGATAAAATTTCTATAATTGGTGCTGAATAATAAAACACCATTTTCACTCAATATTGCTAAACAATGATTAATTAAATTTACATGGTCTCGTTGAATATCTAACACGTCTTCCATTTTTTTACTATTAGAAAATGTTGGTGGATCTAAAATAATAACATCGTAACTATTTAATTCAATTTTATCTAAATACTGCAAAACATCTTCTTGAATAAATTCATGTTTTTCTGTATCATATAATTTATTGTACAACATATTTCGCTTTGCCCAATTTATATACGTTTTAGACAAATCAACCGTTGTAATTTTTTTTGCATTTCCTCAAGCTGCATAAACGCTGAAACTTCCAGTGTATGCAAATAAATTCAATACCCGTTTATCGGTTGCAATTTCTTTAATCATTTGGCGTGTGATACGATGATCTAAAAACAAACCAGTATCTAAATAATCAGAAAGATTAACGATAAAACTCATTCCATTTTCGTTCACAATCAACTCTGTTTTTTGCTGATTAAGTTTACTGTATTGCTGCTCTCCTTTTTGTCGTACACGTTTTTTTATAAAAATATGATCTTTCGCAACAGCTAAAATCGTTGCAATAATTTCCAAAGATTCATTCAGCCAAATCTGATAATCTTCTTCACTAAGCTTATGTTTACTTTTGTATTCTGCAACATATACGCAATCTTTGTAAATATCAATAATTAAAGGAAACTCAGGCAAATCTCTATCATAAATCCGATAGCAAGAAACATTATTTTTTTGCGCTTGCTTGCTAACGTGTTTAAACACTTTTTGCAAACGATTTTCAAACATTTGAAATTTATCTTGCATAAAAAAAATTATAAAATTATAGAATTGGACAATTAATCAACAAAAATACAGTTTTCATTTATCAAAAAATAAAAACTAAAAAACACCAAACAAGCAAATACGCAAACAAATTTCGTTTATGAATGCTTGCATTTTCTGGTTTATTTTCACTTAACAATTGTAATTGCGCTGCTATGCCAACTAAAATAATGATTGAACTACTAAAACTTAATCGATAAGAGTAATAACCTAATAATGCAAAAAATGCTGTAAAAACAATAAAACAAATTATAAGTACTTTGTTGAGTTGTATATATTTTTCAGGCATTACAATGGTTTTATTTTTTTTGAAAAGAACAAAAAATACAATTACAAATGGCAACACTGCTTTTACAAAAAAGAAAAAATAGTATGCTATGTTATAAAAAAATGTTTTTACAAATTCTAAGATACCAATTTTTAAAGTATCCAATATCCAAACTAATTCTCTGAATTGTTCGACTTCATGATTATAATAATGACCAGAAATTTTATTGCAAATTACAATCCAGCAAATAGTTGGCGACAAAAACAAAACAGCATGAATCAAGTAATTAGATACATTTGGAAATACATTTTTTATCGATTTATCTTCTACCAAAAATAACAGAAATAACGCAGGTAAGTACAACACAAAACTACCATACATTAAACATGCTAAACCAAATAAAAAAGATATTCCATAAATTTTTCTATTGTTATTCATAAACACAAACTGATATAAAACATAGATAATTAAAATCGGTGTAAGAAATAAAAACATCTGTTCGTGTGCCGAATAAAAGAAACCTTTCACAATGGTATTTACTACTATTATTAAGCTCAGTGCTTCAGCTATTATTGATTGAATTTGTAGTACTTGAAGTAATTTTTTAAACACTAATAAACTTGCTAGCAACAACATAAAATTCAACAACAAATAGGCAATATAATAAGCAATCATTTGCAAAATTAATTCGCTGTTGTTGGCTGCATCGCTGTATTTATTTTTGCTTTCGTGCGTACTAATTTCTAATCGTGCTAATAATTTTTCACTATTTAAATGTTTATCAAAATTTAATTTTTCACCAAAAGATGAATGATAGACTTTAAACAAAATAAATTCTATTGGCTTGCCGATTACATGCGTTAAAACGATATACAATGGTCTGTTTTGGCGACGCGCAACATTGTCTTTATTTAGCAATTGCGAAGGATGCATAGACAACAAAATATATTGATACGAATCACAATCAACTAAAAAACCCATGGCTTTGTTTATCTTGATATATGAGCCGCAATAATTGCCACTATTGGGTTTTGACGCAAATAAAAATAAAAATGCAGTAATAAAAATTAGTACAGAATTATAGAATAGTTTACGCATGCATCTGTATAAAGTCGTTGAATTTTATTCTCATTTGTCAAATCTTCAAATTCTATTTCTTCTTCAAATTCTCTGTAAACTTTCCAAGAATATTTCTTACTGGTTCGCTCCACCATTGTTGCTGAAATGTTTTCATTTCAAACTCAGTAAAAGAATGCATCGATTCTAATAAATCGTGTTTTAATTGGCGTTTCGTGATACGCCAGCCACTTTGTTCAAATTGCAAATAAAATTTCAATTTATTTTCCGCAGCTTCCAATACTTTATCAGCAGCTACTACTTCATCAACTAAGCCAATTTCTTTCGCATGTTGCGGTGAATATAATTTGCCTTCCATTAAATATTGGAACGCAGTTTTTCTTCCAATCCAAAAACTATACAAATCAAAAATTCCACGTGGCACCACAATTCCAACCGGAATTTCATTCAAGCCAATTTTAAAATTTCCTTCAGCCATCACTCTATAATCACAGCCAATAGCCATAATGCAACCACCAGCTGGCGCATGTCCATTGATAGAAGCAATTAATGGTTTATCAAACGCAACTAAATCTGCGACCATTTCTAAAAAATTATGCCAAAAATTATCAAACTGTTTTTCGTCATAAGTAAACAATTCAGGAATATCTAAGCCAGCCGAAAAAAAATTTTCTTTACCATTTATAATTGCACCATGAACTGAATCATCGTCTTGTAAATTTTTCAACGCAATGCGCATTTCAGCCACAAATTCGTGGTTCATCGGATTTGCCTTTTCTCTATCCATTTGGATAATACAATAATTGTCTTTTTTTATTAAGTGTATATGTGCCATGATTTGATTTGCGATTTAGGACTTACAATGTACGATTTTTATTGAATTATTAATACCATATTATTTATCATATAGCCAAAGATAATAGAAATTAACGTAGTGATACCTTGAAATTAATACGTTAAACAGATTTTATAGTTTAATTTTGCAGATACAAATGAGTATATTTTTTTTATGGTCAATTGTACATTATAAATCGTAAATTATAAAAACGTGGATTTAAAAATTCCTTCTACCAATCAAAAAAGATTAGTGATAATAGGTGGTGGTTTTGGTGGTATCGAAATTGCTCGACTATTAAAAGATCATGACATTCAAATTGTTTTATTAGATAAACATAATTACCATTGCTTTCAGCCATTATTGTATCAAGTGGCCACAGGTGGTTTAGAGCCAGGTAGCATTGCTTATCCGTTGCGCAAGTTTATGCAACAAATACCAAATGGTATTTTTAGATTGGCTGAAGTGTTGAGCATCGATTCTACGATAAATAAAATACACACAAATATTGGCGAAATTACCTATGATTATTTAGTGATTGCAACTGGCAGCATTACAAATTTTTTCAATTTTCCGAAAGAAGTTTCTAGCAAAATGATGCAAATGAAAGATATTCCGCAAGCATTAAATTTGCGTAGTTTTATTTTAGAAAATTTTGAAGAAGCTTTGCTTACCTATGATGAATCTAAAAAACAAGAGCTTATTAATATAGCAATTGTTGGTGGTGGTCCAACTGGTGTTGAATTGGCTGGAGCTTTAGGTGAAATGAAAAATAATATTTTGCCAAAAGATTATCCTGAAATTGATTTCACCAAAATGCAAATTCATTTGTTTGAATCAGGTGCTGAATTGTTGGGTCAAATGCATCCAGAAAACCAAGCAAAAGCATTGAAATATGTGAAAGAATTTGGCGTAAATGTTTGGTTAAATACGATGGTGACAGATTATAATGGTGATGAAATTACTATTAAGGATGGCAAAAAAATAAAATCAGAAACAGTTATCTGGACGGCTGGTGTGAAAGGCAATCCAATCATTGGTTTAGATGCAAAGAATGTATTGCCAAATGGCAGAATTTTGGTGGATGAATTTTGTAAAATAAAAGATACTGAAAACATATATGCAATTGGTGATGTTGCGTGTATGCAAACCGAAGCTTTGCCAAAAGGACATCCAATGGTGGCGCCAGTTGCTATACAGCAAGGTGCTTTATTTGCAAAAAATATGATTAGAAAAGAAAATGGAAAAGAAATCCTAAAATTTAAATATACAGACAAAGGTTCGATGGCAACTGTTGGCAGAAATAAAGCCGTAATGGAAAGCAATGGAATCAAAATGGGTGGCTTTATTGCATGGGTAGCTTGGTTGTTTGTTCATGTGATGTCTTTGGTTGGTTTTAGAAATAAAATTACTGTAACATTGGGTTGGTTGTATAATTATTTTACTTACGACAGAACACTTCGATTAATAATTCGACCATTTAAACAACATAAAGAAGATTAGATTTTTGTATTTTTATTTCTAATGATGAGCAAATATCCATTTAGTTTAACTTCGCAAATTCTTAACTTCTTTAGAAGAATTACCAGAATTCCGTTTATTGAAAAAATCATTGTTCAACAAAATTTATGCGGAAATAAATTTACACCAAGACTAACCTTAACCAATAAATTATATCATAAAAATACTATTCGAGAATGCACCAGAAATGGTTTTCATTATCGGCTAGATATTAGTGATTACATGCAACATGCTATTTACTTTGGTTTACAAAATGACACCGATTTCGACAGAGAATTTTTATATAGTTTGATAAAAAAAGAAGATATTGTTTTGGACATTGGAGCAAACATTGGTGAAACTACCTTACATTTTGCACGTTTAGCATCCAATGGAATTGTTTTTGGTTTTGAGCCAGTTCCTTATGTCTTTGATTTTTTTCAAAATAATGTTCGGCTAAATAATGTAGATAATATCATCGCACAAAACATAGCATTATCCAATAAAGAAGAAGTTTTATTTTTTCAGGATACACCAAATAAAAATTCATCTGGAATAACATTGAATAAAAATGAAGTAGAAAACAGTGCAAAAGTAACAGCAACTACATTAGATAAGTTAGATGCAAAACAATCGTTTAAAAAGATAGATTTAATAAAAATAGATGTTGAAGGATTTGAGCCATTTGTGCTAGAAGGTGCGAGAAATAGTATCTTAAAATATCGTCCGAAAATGTATATAGAAATAAATCACGATCATTTGCAACGCAATAATTTCAGCAACACTGATTTATTATTCATCATTCAGAATTTAGGATACGATTTATTTATTGTAAACGGTAAAAACATAAATTCAATTACAAACATAAACGAAATTCCTAAAGAAGTTTTTGAATTGTATGCAACACCAAAAAATTAGGATTGCTAAATTATGCTTGCTTATTCACCAACAAATACATCACAGCCATTCTAATAGCAACGCCGTTTTCTACTTGATTTAAAATGATAGAGTGCTCACTATCGGCAACATCACTCGTAATCTCAACACCGCGATTAATTGGACCAGGATGCATAATCACAATTTCTTTTTCTAACTTTTCTAATCGTTTTCTGTTAACACCAAAGTACAATGCATATTCGCGCAACGATGAAAAATATTTGGTGTTTTGTCGTTCTAATTGTATGCGTAAAATATTGGCGACATCGCACCATTTTAATGTTTCATCTACATTGTGAGAAATATTGACACCTAATTTTTCGATATGTTTTGGAATCAATGTTGGTGGTCCGCAAAGTGTAACTTCTGCGCCTAATTTTTTCAAACAAAAAATATTAGAAAGTGCTACGCGCGAATGCATAATATCACCAATGATGGCAATTTTTTTGCCTTTTAAATCACCAATTTTTTCTTGCATAGAATACGCATCTAATAAAGCTTGCGTTGGATGTTCGTGCGTGCCATCACCTGCATTTACTATATGTGCATCGATGCGCTCTGACAAATAATGTGCTGCACCTGGACTTGCGTGTCGCATTACTATCATATCTACTTTCATAGATAAAATATTATTTACAGTATCTAAAAGCGTCTCTCCTTTTTTTACCGATGATGATGATGATGAAAAATTGATAATATCTGCTGATAAGCGTTTTTGTGCTAACTCAAAAGAAATTCTGGTGCGTGTAGAATTCTCAAAAAATAAATTGGCAATGGTAATATCGCGTAAAGTAGGTACTTTTTTTATGGGTCTATTGATAATTTCTTTAAACTGCTGAGCGGTTTCTAAAATCAACTGAATATCGTCAACTGTTAAATGCTCAATTCCGATAACATGTTTTGAACTTAGTTGACTCATAGATTCGTTGTAATTAAATTATTTTTTAAAATTATTCATGGACAAAAATCACTTCATTTTCTTCATCATTATTTTTTGCCCAATTTACTTCAACATTAATATTTTCAATCGTATCAATGGATTTTCCAATAAAATCTGGTTGTATCGGCAATTCTCTGTTAAATCTTCTATCAATTAATACTAATAATTCGATGCGCGTTGGTCTTCCAAATGACAATAATGCATCCATAGCTGCACGAATCGTTCTACCTGTATACAACACATCATCAATTAACAATACATTTTTATTTTCTATTGGAAAATCAATTTCAGTAGCTTTTGCGTTGAGCGATTTGCCACGTCTAAAATCATCGCGATGAAAAGTAGTATCTATTTTGCCAAAAAATATCTTTTGGTTTGTTAGTTGTTCAATTTTTGCATGAATTTTTTCAGCCAATAAACTACCTCTTGGCTGTACACCAACAATAACTGTATTTGTAAAATCAAAAGATTCGATAACTTCTCTACTCAAACGCTCGATGGTGAGTTGAATTTGTTTGCCGTTTAAAAATTGGTTGTCCGACATTGTTACAAAAATAAACAAAATTAGTGATACAAAAAATCTAAGTTGATTTTTAAATGTTTCTATGTAAGAAAATCGTAAATTGCAGACATAAAACAAAGTAAAAATGGATATTTATGTTGGTGGCTTGCCGTTTAAAATGACGGAAAAAGAATTGCGTTCAATGTTTGAAAATTATGGTGAAGTAGAATCAGCAAAAATTATAATTGATAAAATTACCAGACAAAATAAAGGGTTTGGTTTTGTTACGATGCCAAATAATACGGAAGCTAGTTTAGCGATAAAAAGTTTAAATAATTTTAAAATTGGCGAACGAACTATTTCCGTTACAAAATCAGAACCAAAAGCTAAATCTGGAAAAAAACGTTCTTTTGGAAAAGGATTCAAAGGTGGAAATTATGCTGGAAAAAGCAGTTCAGATACTAAATTCGGACTTAGATCTGAGTCCAAGTCTGAATCCAAATCAAATATTAGAGTTGATAGAAATAAAACTGCCAATTACAGAAACGACAGAAATAATAAAAAGTAAAAAAACAGAATTTTAAATGCAAAATTATTATAAAATACTGATTGTTTTTTTTGTTTGCATGTTGTTAACAAAAGAAAGTTCAGCATCTGATAATTTCACCAAACAAATAGATTCATTAATTAAAACAAATTCGATTCGTCCATTTAATGGTATTATACTAATTACGCAAAACGAAAATCCAGTATATTCAAAAATGGTTGGCTACGCCAATTTTGACAAACAAACACTATTTACGTTAGATAGCAAATTTGTAATTGGATCTATTAGCAAACAAATTACAGCAGTATTAGTATTACAAGAATTAGACAAACTGCATCTCGATTTAAACGAACCAATTAGTATTTATTTGCCAAAATTAGAACAATCCTGGAAAGACTCTATAACCATAAAACAATTATTAAACCATACGTCTGGTGTAGTTAGAGAAGATTTACCATTGGCATTTTCACCAGGTTCTCAATTTTTATATTCTGGATATGGTTATGAATTATTGAGTAAAATAATTGAAAAAACATCTGGAAAATCATATGCAAAACTTTGCAATGATTTATTCAAAAAATGCAAGATGACGAATTCATCTTATCCAACAAAATCAGTAAAGAAAACCATAGTTACTGGCTATGCGAAATCAACAGATTCTACATTACATACAGAACGTGAAACATTTAAAAATAATTTTGCAGCTGCAGGTTTATTAATTTCAACTCCAAATGATTTAATAAAATGGAATGATTTTTTACATCACGGAAAATTATTTTCTGACAGTATTTATCAATTGATGATGACTGAAACTTCGTTGAGAAAACATCCAATTTGGGGCAACGTTGGTTACGGTTACGGAATTCAAATTACACATGATGATAGTATTATTGAATTTGGTCACAGCGGTTATGTGCCTGGCTTTGCTTCGATGAATTTCTATTATCCAACGACAAAAACGAGTTTAATTATTTTAGAAAATATTGATTGGAAAGATTATGACTTTAAGCAAACTTTCTTTTTCGAAGAATTAATCCGAAATATTGTTCGACAAAGTGATTTAATGAAGAAAAATTAGAAGGTCATTAAATAATATCCTAAATAAAAAAAGAGTTTCATAATGAAACTCTTTTTTACTGTGTGACCGCGGCACGAATCGAACGTGCGACCGACTGCTTAGAAGGCA